>JAZSJL010000264.1:0-6965 GCA_045534355.1 Acutalibacteraceae bacterium | reverse complement strand
AAGAAAATGGGTGTACAGCTACAGGCTGAATATACTGTAAATACCCTTGATAATGATTTCTATGGTGTGTACCACGGGCAATTGGCTTTGCCTGTGCCACCTGAAGAAATAAAATATCTAACAAATGATATTTTAGAGGATGCAAAAGTATATAATTACGATGCACAAAAGGAAATGTCTGTTTATGATATGCAAAAGGCGTTTGGCAAGGACCCTTACGAAATGTTTTTATCAGGCTCACTTTCTCTTTTAACAATACGAAATGAGAAGTCTACAACAGATAAGGAGCTTGTTATTTTCAGAGATTCCTTCGGCAGCAGCCTTGCTCCGTTGCTGGTAGAGGGCTACAAGAAAATAACTGTTGTGGATATTCGTTATATCCATCCCGATATGCTTACTAACTTTATTGAGTTCACAAATCAGGACGTGCTTTTTATTTACAGCACCTCGGTACTCAATAACAGCGAAACCTTAAGATAAAAATAAAAGCTGATTGGATTTCTCCAATCAGCTTTTTAGAATTTTTTTAGTTTTTAAATCCACTCAAAATCAAATTAAGGAGTAGCTGTAAAAAGCCCTTGATTAAATTGATTATTGAGTTTGTGGAAATTAAGTTATCTGTGCTCACGTCAGGTGTGATGTTGCCCGTGCCCTCAATAACAGTTCCATCGTATTCGGAGGTGTGTGAGTAGAGCCAGGAAATCATACCGTCGGGATAAGCTAAGGCAATCTCTTCTCCTAAGCCGTTAACAGTTTTCATATACGGATAATCTCCGTTTTCAGCAGAAAACATATCGTGGTTTACTGCAAACCAGGCGTGATGGCTGCTTGATGTTTGTTTGCCATCCTCATAGCAAACCTTTGAAAGTGTAGAGAATCTGCAATCCTCAGCAACGTTTGACTGTGCAACAATGCTTTCCCAGGTAGGCTGTACAGCAAGTGAATAGTTTACAAGAGGGTCATTGAGGCCCGAGGTTAACCACACAGGCATATCTGCAAGTTTTGAGGTAAGACCATCCTCAGGGGACCAAGCAGGGCATATAGGGAATGCTGCTGCAAACATTTCGGGGTATGCAATTGCCATTTTAAGTGTCATTTTGCCACCCATTGAATAGCCACCAACGTAGATTCTTGTTAAGTCTACGTTTGCTTCGTTTGTTGCAATAAAATCATCAATAGCAGCCCTTAATGGCTCAATCATTTCATTTGTCCAGGTCATACCAAGCTCTTCCCTTGAACGGGCAGCAAGAATAAATGCACCGTCAACATCACCAAAACGTGATTGGAATTCCTCACTTGTCCAGTATGCGATATTGCTTTTTCTTACCTGGTCGCCCTCTGCTGCACCGTCGCCCATACCGTGGAGCCACACAACGAGAGGATATTTATTCGTGTCGTTTTCCTTTACGGGTGAATAATAGCGATAGTCAATGGAATAGTCACCTGCAACAGGGCCCTCTGCCATAACGAATTGCCTTTTTAATTTCTCCACGCCATCATCCATAGAAAGGGCACTTACGCTGATTACAGAAGAAAAAACAAACATAAGTGCAAGTGAAATGGCTAAAAGCTTTTTTCTTATTTTCATTTTGGGTACCTCTTTTCTTTTTAAAAGTGGCTGTATTAGCACATCCATAAATAACCATCAGGTTACGTTTTTAGTATAATATTTAATTACATACTTTGTCAATAAAAATATGGCTGTAGGGTTATCCTTTGGGATAAGCCTACAGCCATTAAAATTTATCCTATTGCATCAACAATAAGTCTTACGTGGTCGTAAACGTATTGGTTTGCATCCTCGCCGTGCTCACCAATGATTTGCACGGTGCCGTTGCCGACTATAATGCCATCAGCAGAGGTTTTATATTTGGCAGAGGAATAAGCAGAGGTGTTGCTTACTGCTATAACAACAGGGGTATCTGTTACAGACTTGATTATCTCAACAATTTTTGGTACGTCTGTTACGGTTTTGCCATCAAACTCTTTTGATTTAGATGGAGCAAGTAAATAGATGTAGCCTGTTGCATCCTTTGCGATTTCTTTGATTCTTTCCTGTGTTGAAGGAACGATTATTGAAATAATATCAATATCATACTTGTCGGCAATTTCTTTAACCTCGCCCTTTTCTTCAAAGGGTAAATCCTGAATTATAATGCCGTCTACACCACATTCCTTGCAACGGCTGAAGAATTTATCGTAGCCGTATCTGAAAAGTGTGTTAAGGTAAGCAACAAATACTATTGGAAGAGAAACAGTCCTTGTAACGTTTTTAACCATATCAAAAACCATGTCTGTAGTACAGCCACCCTCTTGAGAGAGTGCACGGATATTTGCCTCCTGAATAATTTGACCTTCAGCAACAGGGTCAGAGAAGGGGATTCCTATTTCAATAAGAGCTGCACCTGCTTTTTCCATTTCGGCAATATATTCCTCTGTTTTTTTCAAGGAAGGGTCACCTGCTGTTAAAAAGCTTAACACAGCCTTTTTGTTTTCAAATGCTGATTTTATCTTACTCATGCAAATCAACTCCTCTGTATCGTGCAATAGCTGCAACGTCTTTGTCGCCTCTGCCTGAAAGACAGCAGATTATAATATCATCCTTGCTCATTGTAGGTGCAATCTTCATAAGGTGTGCCACAGCGTGAGAGGATTCAATTGCAGCAATAATACCCTCTGTTTTTGCAATGTATTCGAAGGCGTCTACAGCTTCGTCATCTGTAACGGGAGCATATTCTGCTCTGCCTATATCTCTGAGGTATGCGTGCTCAGGGCCTACACCCGGGTAGTCGAGACCTGCAGAAATTGAATAAACGGGAGCAATCTGGCCGTATTCATCCTGACAGAAATATGATTTCATTCCGTGGAAAACACCAACAGAGCCTGTTGCCATTGTAGCAGCAGTTTTGTCTGTATCTGCCCCAAGACTTGCTGCCCCGCAGCCGATGAGCTTAACATCCTTATCATTTATGAATTCGTAGAACATACCCATAGCGTTGCTGCCACCACCAACACAAGCCATAACAACAGATGGAAGTCTGCCTTCCTTTTCAAGAATCTGTGCTCTTGCTTCACGGCTTATTACGCTCTGAAAATCTCTTACAATCATAGGGAATGGGTGAGGGCCCATAACAGAGCCTATAACGTAAAGAGTATCTTCAGTTCTCTTTGCCCACTCGCCCATAGCCTCGTTTACAGCATCCTTAAGTGTCATTGTACCACTTTCAACAGCGTGTACCTTTGCGCCTAAAAGCTCCATTCTGTAAACGTTGAGTGCCTGACGGATTGTATCCTCTTTACCCATAAAGATTTCACATTCAAGACCTAAAAGTGCAGCAGCAGTTGCAGTTGCAACACCGTGCTGACCTGCGCCTGTTTCTGCAATAATTCTTGTTTTGCCCATTTTTTTAGCTAAAAGAGCCTGACCAAGAACATTATTGATTTTGTGGGAGCCTGTGTGGTTTAAATCTTCTCTCTTAAAGTAGATTTTTGCACCACCTAAGTCCTTTGTCATCTTCTCTGCGTAGTAGAGGAGAGATGGTCTGCCTGCATATTCCTTTAATAAGGTCTCTAATTCGTTGTTGAAGGCTTCGTCATTTTTGTAAAACTCATAAGCCTGCTCTAATTTATGGATTTCATCCATAAGAATTTCGGGGATATACTGTCCACCGTGAATTCCGTATCTGCCCTTTGGCATAAAAATTCCTCCTTTTGAATCTGAGGTGTTGTCAGTTGAAAAACAAAAAGTCCCTGACAATAACCTCTGCTATTGTCAAGGACGATAAAAGTATTACCGTGGTGCCACCTTGATTTTGCGTGTAAACACGCACTCTGCGAAATACGAACATATTTCCGGCTACTAACGTAAGCCAACACGTCTCGGAATACTCGGCATAAGCCTTTGACCAAGCCCTCTGTGGTCCATTTGATAAGCTGCATTTCTATGGGTTTCCAGCCAAGCCCCACTCTCTGTGAGCGCATATCCTACCGTTATCTCCACTTCATCGGTTTATATATTCAGTTTATTACAGTATACTCTGTTTTGTGATTTTGTCAAGTGGAAAGTTTAGGTTGAATTTGGATTATTTATATACTATAATATATCCAATTGTTGATATTGAATCGAAAATAGGGAGAACTTTAATATGAACGAAAAGTACATATTCAAATTCACAGTGGGAGAAATTAAAGAAATGAATAAAGAAATAAATAAAGAAATAACTACTCACACAAAAGCAATTTGTCTTCAGGTCCTTTTTGCGTTTGTTTTTGTAGTTTTGCTCTTTTTGTCATTAATTAGCCGTATGGTTTCAGATGTGTTACATGGCTTTTTTATTGGTGCTTTATTAATATATACATTGATGTTAATTTACTCTTATATCCAAAATAAGAGATTTAAAAAGATGGAGTTTAACAGGATAGCAGGTAATACCTATCAGTATGAATTCTTTGAAGACTATGTACTTGTTACTATATCCGATGAAACATCCAGCAGAGTTGTTGAAATAAAATATTCAGATATAACAAGTGTTAAAAAATGTAAAACTCTTTATAGAATAGACTACAGCAAGGTGTATTACTTTTTGAGAGAAAAAGATTTATTACCTAATGCCAAAATAAAAAGCATGTAAAACAAACGGATTCAAGTAGGAGATACTTGAATCCGTTTTTGTGCTTTTATTATGTGGAAAATTGTAGTTTGATTCTGGTCGTGGTGAAGTTTTTGCTAAAGCAAAAGTGAAGTTGTGATAAATCACAGTGAAGTTTTACACCAATGGTGTAAAGTGAAGTTAAGTTTGCCATAACAAAGCTTATAATAGCGTCGCAGACCCTCACTCCTCACTCCTCACTTTAGCTGTGGCAAACTTAGTTGTGCAAAGCACTCATAAGCAATCTCATAAATAATCCACCCTGCACAGTCCTGTGCCTGAAGCCTACCATTCTGCCACTCTTTGTGTCATACCAGTCGGTAAGAGGTGCACGTGATGAGCTTTCGTTGTATGTATCCCAAAGTGGAGCAATAAATTCCTCGAAAAGCTCCTTGGTGCTTGCCATTGAGCCAACCCAAACAAGCCAATCTGACTTTGTGTAGTCTGCTCGTGAATCGAGGGGCATACCGTATTTGTTGAAATGCTTTTTGTTGTTCTGAAGTTCTGTGTCCATAAGCTCCTGTGTAAAAAGCCCTGTGCCCCATACCTTATCCCAGACCATATTATACTTCATTGAAAAGCCTTTATCGCTGTCAAAGGTAAGTCTGGTTGTGCCGTCGGGATTAATTGCAGTTTTCTTCCATTGCTCTGCCATTTTTTCGGCTTCGGCTCTGTAGTATTCGCTCTTTTCGATGTTGCCACAAAGCTTCATAATTATAGCCATACCCTGAAGTCCCATTATAGCCTTAAGGGAGAGGTTGCAGTTGTGTGCAAGGTGACCTGCAAAGTCATCTGTGCAAAGCTGATTGCCCGGGTCTGCACCGTATTGGATAAGGTATTTACTCCATTTTTCAAGTATATCAAGGTGCATTTGAGCAAATGAAACGTCGTTTGTAGCAAGTGCAATATTTGTTTCCATAATAAGCATATTGCCGCATTCCTCAACAGGCATCTGGAATTTTAATTGATTTTCGCCATAAACCTGACCATTTACAAGTGGGTACTGACCTGCATCGTGTGGTGCAAAATCAAATTTCCAAGCATCACTCAAAGCATACTTGTAAATAGGTCGAAGCATACCCTTAACCAGTTCAGGGTTGTAAAGTAAAAGCATAGGTGTAGAGGGGTAGCTTACGTCAACAGTTGCAGCACAGCCGTTTGACCAGCACTCCTTTGAAATGAAAAGAATTTCACCGTTTTCATCAAGCACAAGCTTGTGGGCAGCCATAACCTGTCGCCATGCAAGGGTGAGAAGGTCTGCGTACTTCTCTCCACCAACCCTTATGGCATCAACAGAAAGCTTTGTTGAAAATTCATAGCATTTGCAGATAATGTCATCGTAATCCTTTACAGCCTCACTTATTGCCTGAAGAATTGTTTTTCCGTCTTTGTTCCAGTAGGATTTAAGTCTTTTGCCGAAGTATTCAATGCTCTGAATATCATCATATGCAAAAAGGAAAAGTGTTTTCTCGTTTACATCGGGTGATGCCGTAGCGTGAATGTTGCCTCTGCCATCTATAACGTCCTCGTAAACGGTTGAGTCTCTTCCGTCAACAGCAAGGTGCACGTAGCCCCAGTCAATGCATATATCATCTCCGCTTACGTGCAACGGCTTTTGCTCAACGTTGCCCATTCGCATACCCTTAAGTCCGTCGGGGAGAGGTGTTTCCTCTGCAATAACCTCATTTTGCCAAGGCTTTTGAAGGCAAAGCTCCTCTGAAACAGCCACGTCTATTTTGACTTTGTGCTCCTTGCCGTCATTTGCTTCCCACACAACGTTAAGGTAAGAAACAGGACGGGTGAGTATATCGTAGTCATCTGCTAAAAGGGGAGAGGTGAAAACAGCCTTAAGGCAGATTTTTTCATTTTCAAATATAACGGTAGTGCTAAAGGCGTCGTAGCTGATGCTTTTTTGCGATAGCTTGTGGTAATCCCTGTGGTAGCCTAAAAAGGTAAAGCGATCTTCGTCTACGTAAACAGTACCCAATATTGAGTTTTGCTTACCTGACCAGAATTCGGTGGGTGCAAAATTTATAGTTTCATTTGGTGCCCATACAGAAAAATACGGGTCAATAGTAATAAGTGGAATAGCAGGTGCTCTTAAATGCATAATTTCATTTCCTTTCAAAAAAGATACTTAATTTTAGCACATATGTATAAATTTTACAATTAAATTACATCAATTATATTTACAATAATTATATTTGTATGATAAAATTATTCAGTATACGATTTTGTACATAGACGGAGGGGTAATATGAGCAAGAAAATTATAATTGCAGGTGGTGGTCACGGTGGTATTGCCGTTGGTATGCT
>JAZSJL010000168.1:0-2546 GCA_045534355.1 Acutalibacteraceae bacterium | reverse complement strand
AATTGAAGCTGATTCACGGGTTAATTACGAAAAGCTTACAGAAGCTCTTGGGGAAAATGGTATAGGCTTTATCCACGATTCATACACAGAACCCAAGGTTTTTAATATGTTCCAAAGGTATATGGTTGAAAATACAAGACTCGGTATTCCTTGTATTTTCACAGGAGAGGCTCTACACGGTATCTCCTGGCCCGGCGCTACTGTTTTTCCTGTTCCACTTGCGCTTTCAGCAAGCTTTAACAGAGCAAACGTAAACACAATCGGTCGAGCTATTGCTTCTGAAACACGTGCCCTCGGTATGCAGGAAATTCTTGCACCGAATCTTGATGTTGCAAGAGAGCCTCGTTGGGGCAGAGTGGAGGAAACCTTTGGTGAAGATACATATCTTTCATCTGAAATGGCATACGCTATAATTACGGGTGAGCAGCAGGATGGTAATATAGACCGGAATAATGCAGTTATAACAGAGCCAAAGCATTATTGCGTTCACGGTATTCCTGAAAACGGTATAAACTGTGCACAGGCAAGAGTTGGCAGAAGAGAAATTGAACAATGCTATCTTCCTGTATTTGAAACAGCGATAAAAAAAGCAGGAGCTAATAACGTTATGGCTTGCTATAATGCTATTGACTCCGAGGTTGTTTTAAGCTCAGAATATTACCTTACGGAAGTCCTTCGTAATCGTTGGGGTATGAAGGGTTATGTTAGAGCTGACTGGGGCGCAATTGTAAGACTTGTTAATCGCCATTTCACAGCAGAAACAGATAAGGATGCTATTTGTGACGTAATTAATGCAGGTCTTGATATGCAGGGCTGTTGTGATTATGAGTCTACGTTTTATGAAAAAACAATAATCGAGCTTGTAAACGAAGGCAGAATTTTAATGGAGCGTATTGACGATGCTGTTCGCAGAGTTCTTACACTTAAATTCAGACTCGGTCTTTTTGAAAATCCATATACCGACGAAGAGTATTTTAAAGATGTTATCAGATGTAAGGAACATATTGATGCGTCTCACAATGCAGCAAGACAGGCTATTACACTTATTAAAAACGACGGTATTCTTCCCTTGAAAAAGGGATATAAAAAGATTGCTCTTTTAGGTCCTAACTCAAGCAGACAGCGTCTTGGTGGATATTCGTCCGTTCCCGATGGATACGAAATCAAGTCTGTTTTCGATGAAATGAAGACATATTTCGGTGATAGTGCAGAGATTATGCAGTGCAACGGTTGTGGTATTCCTAAAGACCTTCAGGTTGAAACACAGGAGGGTCAACCACATCTTGTTGAAGTGTACGATGAGGACGAAAAGGAGTGTATTGCAGAGGCTGTAGAAATTGCAAAGCAGTGTGAAATTGCAATTATCGTTTGTGGTGACAATACATTCACAAGCAGCGAGGGTCACGACAGAGCAGATTTGAAGCTTGCAGGTCAACAGCGTGAATTAATTGAGCGTGTTTCTGCTACAGGCACACCTGTTGTGCTTGTGCTTGAAAACGGCAGAGTGGTTGATTTATCTGTTGAAAGCAATATCACCTCGGCTATTGTGGTTGCCTGGTTTGGTGGCGAAACAGGTGCGAAGGCTATTGTTGAAACACTTGTTGGTGAAAACAATCCGGCAGGCAGATTACCTGTTTCCTTCCCACAGGATTCAAACAGAATTCCTTGCTACTATACTGTGCTTCCAAATAATACAGAGGTAATGTTTGAGGGTAGCAGAAGGGCAAAATATCCGTTTGGCTTTGGTCTTTCATACACAACCTTTGAGTATTCAGATATAGTTGTAGTAAAGACAGGAGATATGGACTTTACAGTATCTCTAAATGTTAAAAACACAGGTTCTGTTAAGGGTGACGAGGTTGTTCAGCTTTACGTTAACGATAAGGTGTCATCTGTAATTACACCATTGAAGGAATTAAAGGGCTTTGAGAGAATTACTCTTGAAGCAGGAGAGAGTAAGCGTGTTGAATTTATACTCGGCTTTGACTCATTTAAGCTTTTGAATAAAAGCTATGAGTGGGTTGTTGAAAACGGTGAGTTTGAAATAATGATAGGTGCTTCCTCAGAGGATATAAGACTCTCCGAAATAATCAGAATAGATTTATAAAAATAATAAAACTGCTCGGTTTTGATACCGGGCAGTTTTGCTGTTTTTATTCAAAATATTTATATATTTCAGAGTAGTCATTAATAAAAATTTTGCAATGTTGTTTAATTGTTTCAACATCCTCAGGCTCTGAAACGTCCTTGATTCCCACTACGTTGTAGCCGGAATTGTTTGCTGTTTTAATTGCATAGAACGCATCCTCAAATACAAAAGTGTTTTCCTTTGGTGTACCAAGGTGCTCTAAAGCTCTGTCGTAAATTACAGATGTATCCTTGCCTGCACCCACGCCGTTGCAAGTGAATATTTCGCTGAAATAGTGGAGCAGACCGTTTCTTTCAAGTGCCTTTTCAACCATATATTTATCTGTTGCAGTTGCAACACACATTTTAACCCCACGTTCCTTTAAAAATTCAAGGAATTCCTAAGTCGGATCGTAGCC
>JAZSJL010000202.1:0-1907 GCA_045534355.1 Acutalibacteraceae bacterium | reverse complement strand
ACGCCAAAGGCGTGGAGGAAGGGGGACCGTTCTCCGATTAAACAGTTGTTTTAATAAGCTATACCACGGGTGATAAAATTGCTATTAAAACTAAGTTTGGGCGGAATGGTGGATGGTACCACTACAGTAAAATAAACAAATAATGAAAATTGTAAGGGACGGATTTCAGCCGTCCCTCTTTGTTTTTGTTATTAGGGGCGGGCTACAATCCCGCCCTTACGGTTGTTCTATCCAACTGAAGAATAACAACAGCAAGGGTACCACCCACCGTTCCGATTATACACAAAGGAAAAGGAGAGTATATTCCTCGGAATACACTCTCCTTAATCATTTGGTTTTTAAAAGAACGGTCCCCCCTCCTCCGAGCTTACGCTCGCAAGAGGGTCAGGCTTCGCAAAAACATTTTATTTGCTTTTCTCTGCTTCGTACTTTATATACTCTTTCTCACTTTTAAAACTCTTAATTTCAATACCTTGCTTTTCAAAGAATTTTTTGTTTTTAGTAATTTCCTTGCAGGAATACCAGGTGGAGTTGTATAGGTCTATCGTGCGACCACTAATTGTTCTTGCTACTGCATAGCTTTCCTCAATGTATTCCTTTTCTACGTAGTAGCCTTCAATTATTCCTATAAATTCTATAGCTGAATAGTTGCACTCCTGCTGTGAAAGAGGAAAGTCGCTGTCAGCGTAGCTGAAGCTCTTGTCATTAAAGGCAGTAATTGAAAACGCACATACTACACAGCCTATAAGGGCAAGTGTTTCACCTATTATTGTAAAGTACTTCAAAATATTGTTTGCTGTTACAGAGACTCTCGGTGGATGTATGGTGGAATTGCTGTCTTTACCTTTTTTGGTTGACCTTCGCTGTGTAATATTAATTGCAAGTGCACAGGCAAGTGGGTAGCTGAAGCACGGCAGTACAAATAAGTTTTCAACAAAGCCGACTATGAATACACTATCTTTAAAGAATACGTATGCAAGCAAGGTGTATATAAGCGCCAATATTGCAGATACGGGAAGCATAAGCAGTAAGCTTGTCAGTGCAAGCTTTATACCGTTTTTCAGTCCTCCACCGTGGCGTAAAGCACCGTTTTGAGAGGATGCTTGTTTTACGGCATCGGACGGATTTTCGTATTTTCCACCCTTTTCCATATATGCAAGTAAATTATTTAAATAAACGGTTTTCTGCTTTGATTTCTTAAGTATTTTAAGTGCTTTTTCGGTGTTGCCACTATAGAAAACAGCCTGTGCTCCTATAACTGCCGTTTCGATTTCTGCCTCGTAGAAATTCTGTAGCATCAGGGAGAGTATTTTATCTGCTGCACCACCTATCATTTCACTGCTTTCGAAAATGTTATCTCCAAAATAAGTGTTTATATTTTGCTTCTGGGCAGCTATAAGCTTGTTTTTAGTAACTCCGTCTGCTAAAAGAGCTGTAAGATCTGTTGCTGTGGCTTTGAGAATGGCCTTTAATTCCTCAAAGCATTTATCCATAAGCTCAAAAGAGTCTACGTAAGTATAGGTGTAGCAGTTAAAGTTTTCGGGCTGTGTGAAGGATAAAATATCGTAAAGCGAAAAGGGGATTCCGGAGCAGGCATCTATGGAAACGTTTACCCATATTGTCTGTGGTGCATAGGCTATACGCCCCTGCTCAATAAAGGCTAAAATGAATTTAAAGCCCTCAAAATCAAGCCTTGCAAACATACCTGTTTGCTGACTCTCTTTTCGGGGGTTTACCATTTTCCTTTCCTGAAAGCCTTGGGCATCGATTTCTATCCCCAGCTCACGACTTTTTTTAGTGAAATATTCAAATAATTCCATATGATTTTCCTTATAATTTAATATGGTAAATATATTACTAAATAAATCGTTTTTCGTCAATATTAGTGAAAAAATCTAAATTTTATC
>JAZSJL010000325.1:0-2595 GCA_045534355.1 Acutalibacteraceae bacterium | reverse complement strand
ACCCTTATCAGGTAACTCTTAACAGTCGTAATTTCCATATAGATGATAAAGAGCTTGAAGCTATAATGAATCGTGAATTCGGTGAGGATAAGCACCCTTATTACAGATACAGTCACTCAAAAGCTCCCTCAAAGCCTGTTAGTAGTGAGTATAATCCCGTTGAAAGGAAAAAGTACGTTATTGTAGACGGCTACAACGTTATTTTTGCCTGGGGTGAGCTTAAGGACCTTGCTACCCATGACCTTGGTGCCGCACGAGATAAGCTTGCCGATATACTTTGTAACTACAGTGCATTTACAAAAACAGAAACAGTTCTCGTTTTTGATGCATATAAGGTGCAGGGGAACAACGGCAAACGCTTTAACTATAATAATATCCGTATCGTTTATACAAAAGAGCGTGAGCTTGGCGACAACTACATAGAAAAGCTTATAAGCGATATAGGTAAAAACGAAAATGTGCGAATTGTTACCTCTGATAATCTTATTCAGCTTTCTGCTATCAGATATGGCGTTCTACGTGTATCAGCAAAGGATTTTGAAAAAGAGGTCAAAAAGGTAGATGAGCATATAGATGAGCTTCTTTATAAAATCAATAAACCAAGACCACAAAAGGTAGGGGAGCTTGTTGAGCTTATAAAAAGCACTCAGGAAAATTGACAATTGTGGATTTTAATATTATAATTCAAGCATAAAAATTCGGAAGGTGAAAAAATGTCCCTTAAAATATTTATTGATAAGTACAGAAATCAGTTTAAAGCAATGGCTTCAGATTATGACCAACCCTTTGAGCTTTCAACTGAAAATCCAATTGAATTTACAGATGGCGAAAAAGTAAGGTTAGCCTTTGCCAATATTGCCGATACCCACTTGATAGATAACGAAAGTGCAACTATTAACTTAGGTAATTTCTTTCAGGATATTAAGAATGCCAAGGGTAAATTTGATGCCGTGCTTATTGCAGGTGACCTTTCCGAATACGGCAAAATTGCAGAGTACAACAGATTCTTTAACGTTTTTGACCGATTTAAGAATACCTTCAAGCTCTTTGTAACTATGGGTAACCACGATGTACGCTTCCTTTTCCCGAGAAACCAAAAGATTATAATGGATAAGGTTAAAGAGTACCTGGGTATTGATACAAAGGGTAAGAGCTATTATTCTTATGACGTTAACGGCTATACCTTTATTGTAATAGGTACAGAAAAGCGTGTGCTCGAAAAAGCTTACATAACAAAAGAACAGATAGATTTCCTTGATAAAGAGCTTGCAAGAGCAACCAAAGAGGGTAAACCTGCATTTGTTATGTGCCACCAGGCATTTGCGTTTACTCATGGACTTCCCGAGGTGTGGAAAACAGGTGATATGGGTGAGCAGAATGACGATGTTAGAGCAGTTATGGAGAAATACAGAAACGTATTTTTTATAAACGGACACCTTCACGGAGGTATATTCGAAAAGACTCTCGAAATCCTTAACAAGGATAATAATGTTATTTCCTTAAGTATTCCTTGCTACAGAAAGGAAAATAACTTCGGCATAAGAGATTGCGGCGTAGGCTACTATTGTGAGGTATATTATAATAAAGTAATATTTACTGCACGTAACTTCGTTAAAGGCGTACCTGTAACAGGGGAGTATACAAAGTTTAGTTTTGATATAATATAATTGAAAAGTCTCAAGGGAGCTCCCTTGAGACTTCTTTTATCTTTGTAACCAATTTAATTCCTGTGCAGGTATAACAATGTAGTTGTCAGCTCCGTCGCCAACTCTTAAATACACATTTCTTATTCCTGCCTGAATAATGTTTCTTGCACACACAGGGCAGGGCTTTGATTTGTATACGGAATTATCACCGGGGTTAATTCCTGTAAGGTATAAGTCTGCGCCCAATGTCTGCTGCCTTGAACAGTTGAGCAGAGCATTCATTTCAGCGTGTACAGCTCTGCATATTCCGTATCCCTCACCCTGGTGCATATTCTGTTCAATTCTCGGACAATAACCGATTTCGCAACAGTTTTCAAACCCACGAGGAGAGCCGTTGTAGCCTGTGGAAACAACTACGTCATCCTTGACGATTACTGCACCGTATTTTCTCTTTAAGCAAGTGCTTCTGTATGCAAATACCTCGGCACAGTTAAGGTACGTATCAATTTTAGAAACAAGCTTATTTGGTTCTGGGTAAACCATAATATACACCTCGGAGTAGTAATTTATTTGGTATTATAGCATATTTAATGTAGATGCACAACGGTGTATTTTATTTTTAGTTTCAAGAGGAAAAGTGCACTATAATTTTTTGTATTTTTTATTAAATTTGCCTTGACAATAGTTGGGTGTTGTGTTAAAATATCCGTTGTTGTGACACGTGCGGGTGTAGTTCAATGGTAGAATCCCAGCCTTCCAAGCTGGTCGTGTGGGTTCGATTCCCATCACCCGCTCCACAACGCGCGGATGTAGCTCAGTTGGATAGAGCAACTGCCTTCTAAGCAGTAGGTCGGGGGTTCGAGCCCCTCCATCCGTGCCATATATGGTGGATGTAGCTCAGTTGGTTAGAGTGCCAGGTTGTGGCCCTGGAGGTCGTCGGTTCGACCCC
>JAZSJL010000299.1:0-3505 GCA_045534355.1 Acutalibacteraceae bacterium | reverse complement strand
AAGACAAAATCTGCCAATATTGTTGGCCAGACAATGCGCCTTAACCCTCACGGCGATGCTGCAATTTACGAAACAATGGTCCGTCTTTCAAGGGGTAACGAAACACTCCTTCACCCATACGTAGACAGTAAGGGTAACTTCGGTAAGGCATATTCCAAAAATATGGTTTACGCAGCCTCCCGTTACACAGAGGCAAAGCTTGAAAGCATCTGTAGTGAGCTTTTTGCCGATATTGATAAGGACACGGTTGATTTTGTAGATAACTACGACAGCTCAATGAAGGAGCCTACCTTACTTCCTGTTACCTTCCCGAGTGTGCTCGTTAATATGAACAGTGGTATTGCTGTCGGTATGGCAAGTAACATATGCTCATTTAACCTTCGAGAGCTTTGTGATACAACAATCGGTCTTATTAAGAATCCTGACTTTGATATTTTCGAAACTCTTAAGGCACCGGATTTCATAGGTGGAGGTCAGATTATATATGACCGTGCTGCCTTGGAAGAGGTGTACAACACAGGTAGGGGCTCAATTAAAATCCGTGCAAAGTACAGCTACGATAAATCAAATAACTGTATTGATATTACAGAAATACCTGCAACCACAACCTGCGAAGCAATTATTGAAAAAATAATTGAAAGAGTTAAAGCAGGTGCGCTTAAAGAGATTAGCGATGTGCGTGATGAAACCGATAAGTCAGGTCTTAAAATCACCATTGACCTTAAGCGTGGTACAGACCCCGAGAATCTTATGAAGCGTCTGTTCAAGGCTACTCCTCTTGAGGATAATTTCAGTGCAAACTTCAACATCCTCGTGGCAGGTGTGCCGAGAGTAATGGGCGTTGCAGAAATTCTTACAGAATGGATTGCCTTCCGTACAGAGTGTGTAAACAGAAGAGTTTACTTTGATTTGAACAAGGCGAAAAGTAAGCTTCACCTTCTTTTAGGTCTTAAGAAAATCCTTCTTGATATTGATAAGGCTATCAAGATTGTTCGTGAAACCGAAGAGGAAGCAGAGGTTGTTCCAAACCTTATGATTGGTTTCGGTATAGACGAAATTCAGGCAGAATACGTAGCTGAAATTAAGCTGCGTCACCTTAACAGAGAGTATATTCTTAAAAGACTCGATGATATTGACGACCTTAAAAAGAGCATTGAGGATATGGAGGATATTCTCAGTAGCAAATCAAGAGTCAAAAAGATTATTGTTGAAGAGCTTACAAGGGTCGCAGAGAAATACGGCAAGGACCGTCGTAGTGAAATTATTTACGATTGCGACACAGAGGTAGATGTAGAAGAGGATGTTCCTGATTACGAGGTAAACCTTTTCTTCACAAGAGACGGCTACTTCAAAAAGATTACACCACTTTCATTACGTATGGGTGGTGAGCATAAGTTTAAAGAGGGCGACAGTATGGTTGCCGCCGTTAGCGCAACCAACAAAGCAGAGCTTTTGTTCTTTACAGATAAGTGCCAGGTGTACAAAGCACGTGCTTGTGATTTCGATGATACAAAGGCAAGTGTATTGGGTGACTTTATCCCATCAAAGCTTGAATTTGATAAGGATGAAAAGCCAATCTATATGGCTGTAACAACCGACTACAAGGGTTATATGCTTTTCTTCTTTGAAAATGGTAAGGTAGCGAAGGTTGATATGGCAGGCTATCAGACAATTACAAAACGTAAAAAGCTTATTAAGGCATACAGCAACAAGGCTCCCATTGTAGAGGCTATGTATATTAGAGAGGATACGGAGATTGTGCTTGTTTCCACAGCAGGCAGACACCTTCTCATAAACACAGCAGCCATTTCGCCAAAGACTACAAAGGATACTGCAGGTGTAAACGTGCTTACGGTTAAAAAATACCATAAGCTTCAGAGCGTAAGGCTCTATAAGGAAGGGGAGTTTGTTAAGCCCCATCGTTACAGAACAAAGACTCTCCCTGCAGCAGGTGCTGTGCTCAGCTCTGACGATACAGGTGAACAGCTTCAGCTTTCGCTTGAATAAATATAACAACTTAAAATGCAAAATCACCTGCTCCAAAAGGAGCAGGTGAGCGAAATAAGCTTTACCCTTGAAGCAATCCGCATTAAATAATGTTAAAGATTAAAAGGGTGCATAACGCAATAAACAACTGTATTTCGCTGTTAATATTATTAGCCTGATATTTAAAAATATACAAACACAAAAATATTTTAAAATTTGCAAAAAAAGACTTGCTTTTTTTATAGCCCTGTGGTATTATATTCGGGCGTTGTAAATATGATTATTTCCCACGAAAGGAAAATATATATGGAATTTTTATGGTATCACTACCTTCTCGGTATTGTTCTCGTTATTTCAGCCATTCTTATCGTAATTTTAGTTATGCTTCAGCAGAGCCAGCAGCAGGGTCTTTCAGGCGCTATCGCAGGTGGAAGCGACTCCTTCTTCGATAAGAACAAGGGTAGAACAAAGGAAGCACAGCTTGCAAAGCTTACAAAGGTTTTTGCTACAGTTTTCTGTGTTACAGCTCTTGTAGCAGTAGTGATCTTTGCGTTCACAAAATAAAAAACACCCCTGATTCAGGGGTTTAAATATGAGTTATTAGCTCAGTAGGCAGAGCACCTGCCTTTTAAGCAGGGTGTCCGGGGTTCGAATCCCCGATAACTCACCAAACAAAATCCGTTCTCGTAAGAGGACGGATTTTTGTTTGTATTATTCATTATTCTATATTCATTAAAAAGAACGAAGCAGAGCTCTTTTTATTCAACCACTGAAACAAGCTCGTCAATAGCTTTTCTCTTTTTCGTTCTCAGCTTATCCTCGGGGTGGGCATAGCCTAAGGTTATAACAAGCCTTACCGGCTTTGAAAGACCACATTCCTTACGGATTTTTTTGTCATCGAGCCAACCTAAAATACAGGTAGAAAGCCCTTGTGCAGTAGCCTCTGCCGTAATATATGCAGCTACAATGCCAATATCAATAGAGCGATAGTCATTGCCCTTTATTTTTGAACCTGCACCTGCAGAGGAGTTGTAGCTTTCTTCTGACAGCACAAGCACAATAGGCGCCTGTGTTGCAAATTTATTCAAGCCCATTCCCTTTGTAAGCTCTGCTACAGCCTTTGCCTTTTCGCCCTTACATACAGTAATGTGGTATGGCTGACCATTGCAGGCAGAAGGGGAAAGACGTGCGCTTTCAAGTATAGCCTGAAGCTTTTCCTGCTCAACTGCTTTACTTTCATCATATCTCCTGCAGGATTGTCTGTTTATTGCAATTTCTGTAAAGTTCATAGTTTTCTCCTCGTGTTTTTTGTTGCTATTATATCAGTATTTTGAATTGTTTGCAACAAATCAATACAGAACAACTGTAAGGGAGGGATTATAGCCCTCCCGTGGTTTAGGGAAAAATGAGGGACGGCTGAAATCCGTCCCTTACGCTGTCGCTACGATATAACTATGTTTTAAGGGTGAATAATAATTTTGTATCGGTTCAAGTCCTATTTTATTGTAACAACAAAAAA
>JAZSJL010000195.1:0-2283 GCA_045534355.1 Acutalibacteraceae bacterium | reverse complement strand
TAAGCTTTTCGTTTACAAGCTGTTCTAACACGGCACTACCCAAGCCCTCTATATCCATTGCATCTCTTGAGCAAAAATGGATAAGCTTTCTAAGAAGCTGTGCAAAGCAATCGGGGTTGATACAGCGTATAGCCACCTCATCATCTATTTTTGCAACTGCGCTGTGGCAGGCAGGGCAAAGCTCCGGGTAGGTGAATACAGGGTTTTCACCATTGTGCTCTGCTACGGAGAGTACCTCGGGGATAATATCTCCTGCCTTGCGTACAATAATTGTATCACCGATTGCAATACTCTTTTCTCTGATGAAATCGGCATTGTTGAGTGTTGCTCTGGAAACGGTTGTTCCGGCAAGTATAATCGGCTCAAATATAGCAGTAGGGGTGAGTACACCTGTTCTGCCAACCTGAATTTCTATATCAAGGAGCTTTGTTTTCTTTTCCTCAGGTGGGTATTTGAAGGCAACTGCCCACTTGGGAAATTTGGCTGTGGAGCCAAGCTCCTCACGCATTGCGAAATCGTTTGTTTTTATTACGGCACCATCAATATCAAATGGCAACGAGCCACGATTATCTCCGATTTCAGCAATTTTCTCAATTGCTTCATCTATTGTGTCGCAAAGCTTGTAGCCCGGTACGGTGGGGAAGCCTAATTGAGCTAAATAATCAAGGGATTCCTTGTGGCTTGCCGGACTCCTGCCACCCTCCATTTGCTGGATGTTGAATATGAAAATATCAAGCTTACGTGATGCTGTGATTTTTGGATTTTTTTGCCTTAGTGAGCCTGATGCTGCATTACGTGGATTCTTAAAGGGCTTTTCATCATTTAACTCCTGTAGGGAAACAAGCTCGTCGAAGCTCCGGTGGGACATATATACCTCACCACGTACTTCTATAAACGGCACTGCCTCTTTAAGCTTGAGTGGTACGGAGCGTATGGTTTTTACGTTGGCTGTAACGTCCTCACCAACGTCACCATCACCTCGTGTGGAGGCACGCACCAAAACACCGTCTCTGTACTCAAGGGAACAGGAAAGACCATCTATTTTAGGCTCAACAACGTATTGTGCATTGGGAAAGCTCTTTTTAATACGGGCATTGAAGGCAAATAATTCATCCTGCGAAAAAGCATCCTGCAGACTTTCCATTCTGACTGTGTGAACAACCTTTTCGAAGGAGTTGTCACTGCTGCCACCTACACGGTGGGTAGGGGAATCCTCTTTAAGCAATTGTGGATACTCCTCCTCAATTGCTGCAAGCTCACGCATCATCATATCATATTCGTAGTCAGAAACGTCGCTTTCGTTACCCATATAGTATTTTTCTATACACTCATTAAGTATACGGGTAAGCTCCTCTGCTCGTATTTTGCTTTGCTCGAAATCCATAGTACACCATCCATTAAATATTAAAATTATTATACCATATGTTACAAAAAAAGTCGATAGTTTACTTACTTTATCTACCCTTTATACATTGACAAAAACATACCGTTTTTTTATAATTTGTAATGTAATATCTTTAAAATACGGAAGAAGGATTTTTTTGAAGGATAAGTTGAAAAACGCCTTAACCTTATTTCTTACGTTCTTTAAAATAGGTGCCTTCACCTTTGGTGGTGGCTATGCTATGATTCCTATTATTGAAAAAGAAATGTGCGAAAAACACAAGTGGCTTAAGGGTGAAGAAATTCTCGATATATTTGCAATTTCCGAAAGCACACCCGGTCCGATTGCGATAAACTCTGCTACCTTTGTGGGCTACAGAGTTGCCGGTGTTTTAGGCTCTGCTTGTGCAACCTTTGGTGTTGTGTTACCTTCATTTATCATCATTTCACTTATCTCTCTTGTGCTTAAGGAATTCAGCCAATACGAGGTTGTGCAATTTGCCTTCAATGGCATTCGTGCAGGCGTGCTTGCTCTTGTTATAAAGGCATTTTACTCAATGTACAAGAAATGCCCCAAAGGACTTTTCTCTTACGTGCTTATGGTAGGCGCCTTTGCTGCATCTATGTTTATTGATATTTTAGGTCTTGATGTGAGCATTATTTATATAATAATTACCTGTGCTTTAATCGGTCTTATCCACTCAATTGTTGAGAGGAAGCGAGGTAAGGCAGAATGAGTATTTACCTTGAGCTTTTTTTCACATTTTTGAGTATTGGTGCCTTCACCTTCGGTGGTGGCTATGCAATGCTCCCGCTTATACAGAAGGCTGTACTCGATAATAACTGGCTTACAGAGGAGGCAATTGTTAACTTCATTGCCGTAAGCGAAAGCACACCGGG
>JAZSJL010000211.1:0-2216 GCA_045534355.1 Acutalibacteraceae bacterium | reverse complement strand
ATTTTTGTTTTTAGTTGTTTTTCAGACCGGTAAAATAATCCGGATATTGCTCCATAACAACAGTTTTTACCATAGCAAACGTCATTACGCTTTCAGGATAAGAAACGCCCACGTTACCCTTATTGGTTCCTGTAGCTACTGTAATCTTGTTATCTGCATCAATATGATAAACCTTTTCTAAGGTTTTCGGACTTTTCACATATTCACCACTACGCTTACTGCCATCAAACTGAAGAACAAAGTTTGTGCCTGAATTTGGCACACTATAAATTGCAACAAGCAAATCAGGGTCCACGCCATATTCATTGCAAACCATCTGTATAAACTCGTTTTCAAAATGGTCGGACAAAAGATTGTCTCCATTAACAGCAAGATGCTCGTAGCTTTCAACAAACTCATTCTTTGTTGTAGCTTTGGCATCAGCCTGTGTTGTTGATTGAGAATTCTCCCTCTCTGCTGTAGTAGATTCTTCTGTATTGTTGTCTACGTTAAGAAATTCATCCAGATTAACTTCTTCTGTAGTATCTGCTACAAACTCTGTAGTAGAGAGTGTGTATATGGTTGTATCGTTGTTTTTCTTATCGCCTATGCTTACCACGGCACTGACAAGAGCTATAGTCAAAGCAATAGCCACAACAAAAATGGCTATACCTAAAACTACAATAACCTTGGTGCGATTGTTTTTAGTTTTGTTTTCTTCAGGCTTGAATATATCGTTTTTCTCTTCCATGGAACTCACCTATGTATATAATATGTATGTGAACAAAAGCATACATAAATAAATTTTAGTAAATAAAAGAGTGTGGTTGCAGCCACACTCTTTCGTGAAAACTATTGCAATAATTCACACTTTAATAAGTGCAGTTTTGCTTAAACTCTTAAGCAAGTGTCTCTGTTGTTGTTTCAACAAGCTCTTCTACCTTTGGTGCAAAGCTACCGAACATGCTTAAGATACCACCGATAAGTGGGAAGTTAGCAATAGGCTGAAGAAAACCACCAATAATATCACCATTTTCGTTAACCTCAATGAGTGTTTTGATAGATGCGCTGATTTCTTCAATATTAAGACCGAAGTTCTTAAGAAGCTGCCAAATAGAATCTAACATTTGTGTATCCTCCTTTCCCAATTATTCGATAGTATGGTAACATACTTTTCGCAATTCTTTTTTCTAAAATGGAATAAAGTTACATTTTTTTATAATTCTTGCATTATTTTTTTCCTTTTCGGCTTATAAATCCCGTCATTTAGTATAACCAACGGATTATCCATTGCAATTTTATCAATTTCCTCTGTAGTGATAAAATACGGAAATTCATCGAAGCAAGATAGCATATCCGTATTTCTTATAGCTATACTGTGTGCATCGGAACCAAAAAAGTCCACATACCCTGCCTCAAGCATTTTGCAAGCAACATTCATTTCCATATCGCCAAAGAAGCCTGCAGGAGAGCCTGCATTAACCTGAAAGAGCACACCCAACTCTGATAGCTTATCAAGGCAGGAAACGTTTCTCAACACAAAATCATATCTTTCAGGGTGAGCTATTATAGGCACAAGACCAAAGGATAAAAGATATTTACACCAGGCAGAAGCATCCTCAAACGTTGTTTTGAAAAAATCAAACTCTATAAGAATATATCTTGATTCATTCAGTGTGTATGGTCTGAAATATTTAATATCAAAAATATCATCGTCACAGAGTATCTCAAAGCCTTTTCTTATTACAAGCTCCGAGCCCTGCTCCGAAAGAAGCTCACAAAGCTCCTCTACCTTTTCATCTCTTTCATCGCACAAGTCCTCTGCTCGCTCCCAGTACATAAGGTGAGGCGTAACAAAAAGTGTAGATGTATTATTATCCTCAGCACATTCGCACAGACTCAACGTTTCACCTATGCTCCTTGAGCCATCGTCCATTCGCCACAGCGAATGTGAATGTATATCAATAAAACCCTTATTCATTTTGAAGCTCCTCTACAGCGTGACTTCTGGCGCCTATAACACCCTCATCATACATAAGCTTAACTACAATAACTGTAAGTGGTAAAAGAAGGATGCCGAATGCACCGAAAACCCTTGCACCAAGGAACATTGCCATAATAGTAACAATTGATGGCAAGCCTGCCTGCCTTGCAACAAGCTTTGGCTCAAGCACCTGCCTTAATACAGTTATAACTACGTAGAGCAAAATAAGACCTATACCCGAAGTCGGAGGCCA
>JAZSJL010000098.1:0-3503 GCA_045534355.1 Acutalibacteraceae bacterium | reverse complement strand
CCTGGAACCTTTTCTCCGCCGTACTTATTTTCTCTGGTCCAATAATGCTTCTTATGGTCGCTATCAATTATCAATAATATTATGAAAAAAACGTTCAACTACTTGTAGTTGAACGTTTTTTTATTCATTTTATTTTATTCTTCATCAGTAGGGAAGGCGTCCTCGTCATCCTCGTCAAATTCAAAGGTGCCTATAACCTTTTCTCCGTCAACGAAGCCATCGGAAACAACGATTGATTCATCCACCCAGGATTTATCGCTATCGTCCTCTATAATAGTTCCGTTTTCATCAATTTCATCTTCAGAGAAGTCATCTCTGCGTCTTGAAACAACAACAGCTGCAATAACGATTGCAAGCACCAGAGCAATACCACCGATTACAAACGGAAGAATTGGCTTATCCTCTTCTTCCTCCTCTACAACCTCAGGCATTACCTCAAAGGTTGCACTTACAACAACATTGGCATTAGGCATCTTAAAGCTTGAAACGTCTATACGCTTACCGTTAACCGTTATGCTGCCTGAAACAAGTCGCATACCCGCATCCGGCTTAATGGTGATTCTTATTGATTCACCTGCTCTTGCAGAGTCGGGGTTAACACTTATAAATCCACCCTCTGCCTGTTCAACTGTAATACTGTGTACAACAGCATTCGGGTCCGGTACCCACTTTGCATAGATAATTGTACCCACGTCTGCAAGGTCTGCGTAGAAATCCCAACGCACCTTGAACTGAGGATCTGCATACCAACCGTCAAAGATAAAGCCATCTCTTACCGGTACACTTGGCTCACCAATTAACGCAGGCTTATCCAGAACAAGCTTCAAACGGTCTGTGCCGTTGTTCTTCTCGGCATAAACGTAGAAATGTCCTTCCGGAAGATCGGCTTCAAAGGTAACCATTTCGCCCACAGTTGTTTTCTCTGCAGGTACAGTCGTTTTTTGAGCAGTATCCTGTGAATTATTGTTGTCAGGGCGGCGTGTAGTTGTTGTGTTGCCACCACCACTTGGTCTGCGTGTAGTCGAAGTGTTTGCACTTATCGGCTTGCGAGTAGTATCAGGAGCCTGTGTGACCCTTTCTGTCTCTGTTTCATCAGGAGAAGTATAATCAGACGGAACAAGATTATCCTCCTGTGTTGTTGGCTCCTCGGTAGGTGTAGCAGTTGTATCACCACTATCCTCTGTTGGCTGTACACTTTCTGTAGGCGCCTCGGTAAAATCGCCAAAATCTATTTCAGGCTCTGCAAAAACAGTAACAGAACAGCAAAGCAAGCAAAGTACCACCACAAGACCTAAAATAATTCTAAAATTCTTTTTCATATTTTACACCTTGAAATTAATTAATAAGTTGAGTCCATATCCTCGTTTACAAGCTCTTTAACTACCTTTGTAAAGGTTGAGTTTGCAATTTTCTCCTGAAGAAGCTCATAGAATTTATCCTCATCAATAGGAAGGGATACTGTTTCACCCAGCCAGGAAGAAAGGAATGCAGCATTTGAAATTGTAAGGCCGTTTATACCCTCTTGACCTGAGGCTGTCATTGGCTCATCCCTGAGGATTGCAGCAGCAAATTTGTTCATAACCTCAATGTGCTGGTCGTTTCTGCCGTCAAGCTCTGCTTCGTAAACCTTGTATTCAATTGAAGCAAAACCATCCTGCGAACTTCTTGTAAATTCTTCTGTACCAACTACAAGCTCATAAACTGTAAGCTTACCATTTTCACAAATAAGCTTTGCTCTGTCGAGAGTGATTTCTAATCTGTTTGTTCCGGGGTAATCACCTGTAGTTGTAATAAAGGTACCTGTTGCACCGTTTGGATATTGAGCGTAAATCATAACGTCGTCCTCAACCTCAATATCGTGCCACTTACCCTCGTGGCAAACAGCTGTAATTTTTTCAGGCATACCACAAATCCACTGCCAAAGGTCTAACTGGTGTGGGCACTGGTTAAGGAGTACGCCACCACCTTCGCCTGACCAGGTTGCTCTCCATCCACCTGAATTATAGTAAGCCTGTGTTCTGTACCAATCAGTAATTATCCAGGTTACTCTTTTAAGCTCGCCAAACGCCTTGCTGTCTACAAGCTCTTTAGCTTTTCTGTAAAGGCAGTTTGTGCGCTGATTAAACATAATACCGAACTTTTTATCGCTTTTATCTGCTACGGCATTCATTTCACGAACATGCTTTGTATAAACACCTGCAGGCTTTTCGCTCATTGCGTGAAGTCCTTTTTCTAATGCCTCTATTACGAGTGGTGGATGGTCGTAGTGAGGTGTAGCAATAAGCACAGCCTCAACGTCACCTGAATCCATAAGCTCACTCGCAGTAGCGTAGGTGTGTACCTGGGGAAGCTGCTCCTTAGCCCACTCCAATCTTTCAGGCTTGATATCTGCAACTGCAACGATTTCAATTTCGGGCATAGCACCTTTAATATAATTCTTTATATGGCTTGAGCCCATATTACCTACACCGATAATACCTAAACGAACCTTTTGCATATAAATCTCCCTTTCTAAAGTCAGATAAATAAAATTTGTATATCACACCAAAAATCAAAAAGAATATTGATGAGGTGATATTGTGAACGATAAAAATAACAACAAAAAAGAAGCGTTGGAAGCTCCACTTTCACACCAGCTTACAGATGAAAAAATCTATAGTGACGTGAACGGCTCATATACAGGATTGCCACTTGACGGTGGGGTGCCTGTACAGGATGCTGATGATTTATAATCACTTTTTCTTTCTTGACTTAATAGCGTGGCTTCCCGATACTGCAAAAACAGAAAGCACCGTAAAGAAGCCCTGAAGAATCAAAAGACTGAGTGCACTCAGGCTCTGTAAGCCCGAAACAAATGATAAAACTGCCACTATTGCAATACCTACACCCATAGCGCAAACCTGTACGGTTTTAAGCATCTGCTTAAATGCACCAAGTGAAAGTGCGCTCCTGATTGCAAAAAGGAAGCTGTGTGCCGTGCCATCGTGAAGAAGCAGAGCATCGGCTGCTGTGGTAGTTTCCTTTACATAGGTTTTGTAAATATCTCCCGATACGGCAGAAAGAATTTTTACGCCACTCTGGTGCACACCTACCTTTGATGACACCATTTCGTCTGTGATATTTGCATCATCCGACCTGACGAGAAGGCTGATGCTGTTTTTTTCTATCACCCTCAAAAGAGGTGCGTTTTGTGGGTCTGCATCGTAGGAAACGATAAATACTGCTGCCGCCTTGCCATCAATTGCAAGGTACAACGGATGCCTACCCGTCTTAAGGTGCTTTGCAATTAATGCTGTATCCGGTATTTCTACGTTGTGGTTTCTGAGAAGGTCCTCGTTACCAACAAGGATTCTTCTATTGAATATCCAGGCAGAAAGACCTAACTTCTCCTCATATGCCAATGAGTCAACAGGTGGCAGAAGTGAGGTTTCACCAACAATAACACGCTTGAACAGGTTACCAAGTGGTCCACCTGATGCAATAGCAAGCGTAGCTGTGTAAAT
>JAZSJL010000048.1:0-4156 GCA_045534355.1 Acutalibacteraceae bacterium | reverse complement strand
TCCGACTTCTAAGCAAATGGGTATTCCGTCCTTTAAGCCTTTGGTGAATGAATTTATTTCCGTCATAAATTACTTTGTTAAGCCTTCCATTGATTTGATAAATATTTCATTTCGTGTTGTGGAAATATTTGAAATGAATATTATATCCGTAACGCTGTTGTTGTTGCAGAATTCTTCGATTGTGCTTTCGTAGTAGCGCGGGTCAATTACATAAACCTTGCTGTAGTGTGGTATAAGGAATGGTACGAAAGCATTACCATAGCTATCCTTTATAACAACACAGGTTTCACCATTCGGGTTGTCCTCATTTACAATTGTAGTAAGTGGGTTGTCACCACCTATAAAGGTAAGGTATTTTAGGGTCGAGCCGTAATCTGAAACATCCTTAACAACGTCCCACTTGTACTCTGTGCCGTCTGCTTTTGTAATGGTACAGGTGTGGTTGTTAAACGGAGTGTACGTTACAACTCTGTCTGAATTTTCTTTCAAGGTAGAGCTTCTTCCTGCAGAGGTATAGAAGGTGCCTGTGAATCCGTAGTAGACAGCTGTGTTATATTGTGAAAGTGGTATAGGAGCAATTCCTTTAGAGTTACACCACTCTGCATATGCGTAGTATGCACCAAGGGCAGTCCAATGGTGGTCTGTACGGAAATAGATGTATTCGTTTCTGTGCGCTCTCATAGTCGGATAAATGCTGTTTACGGCAATAGCATTTTTAATTGAGCCGTTAAAGTAGGCGAGAGCCTTTTCCTGATTTGCAGAGCTTACCTGTGAGCGAAGAGCGTCACCGAGAGTTATATCAATGCTTGTTGGTATAACCATTGCATAAACGTTCCCGGTTATGGTTGCTTTTTCGCCAACAGCACTCACGCTGTCTATGAAGCGTGGTGCAAGGGATTTGGAGAAGCTGTAGTATTCGTAGCCACTTTCTCCTGCAACAATAATAGCGCCTAAATTCTGTGTCTGAATATCAGGCTTCGGAGCATCCGGGTTACCACCTGAATTTAACTGCTCATCGTTTGGCATTGTTACAGGCTGCGTAGTAGGTGGGGTAGTTGTCGGCTCCGTTGTAGCCTGGGTTTCCGGCTCTGTGGTATCAGGGGCAGGTGAATCAGGTATTTCGTCACCGGAGTCCAGGTTGCCGTGGATTGCTATATTGTTGAAGCCATAGTACTCCTTCATCAAGGAGCTGAAGCTTGTTAGCTGCTCTCTGAAGGGGAAGGTATCTGAAAACCAAGTGGAAATTCCCTCAAAGTAATCACCGGACGTGAGTGCTTTGATTGTAAATTTCGGGAATTGTGTCAGCTCTCGTTTTTCAGTCTCCGAATAAGTTGGTCTTAATGGGATAATAAAAGCAACAACTGTAACCACATAGAAAACAATAAAGAAAACTGCAATTCGTGCAATAGCTGCTTTTTTAGCAAATGCAGTATTTTCTTTTAAATTCTTTTTAGCTTTAGGCTTTTTAGTCTCGACAGGCTTCGTGTATGGAGGTGGACCGATTTCTTTTTTAGGCTCCTGTACATCGTCGGGCACCACAGTGGGAAATTGAAGAATAGGTACACCTACTATATCGGGCATTGTGGAAATATCGATAATTGTGTTTTCGTCTATTTCCATATTTTTTGCAAACTGAGGCTTGCCGTCGAGAATGATATCAACATTCGTAGTGGGTGTTGATGTACTCTTGACAGCCTGTGGCTTTACTATTAAATTGTCGGGCTTTGCTTCGACTCTTGGTGGCTCCACAGGTGCTTTCTTTTTACCCAGGGAGTCAAGAAGTCGCCATGATAAATCACGGGGTTTGTTGTAAATCATCAAACGTCCTCCGACACGGATATATATGTGTTAAAAATTATAAAATCAGAATTGGAAATAGATAAACGGATTGTAGGAATCACCCACAAGGCTTATTGCTGAAAGTATAAGTAGTGAAAGGGGCAAAAAGATATTTAATGCAGTGAGCACAGCCATAGCACCCTTACTGCCCGAAGCCTTATTCTTAAGCTTTTCCGAAATAAGCTTCACAATAGGTGTTGTGGAAATTATTGCAACAATAATGAAGAATACGTTGCCCAGCAATAGTGTTTTTATTTCAAAGTCTATAAAGCCATTGTTGTTCCGGCAGAAAAGACCTTTAAGTATAACGGGTATAAATTCGAAGTCGGAAAACCTAAAGAGAATCCAACCGAAATAAACAACTATAAGTAAGTATGCTCTTGAGAAAACAGCAGGGATTTTTTCAAGTAGCCTTGAAAGACCAAGCTTTTCAATGCAAAGGAAAACAAAGAAGAATAATCCCCACAGCACAAAGTTCCAGGAAGCACCGTGCCAAAGGCCTGTAAGGAACCACACTATAAGAAGATTTCTGTAGGTTTTAAAAGCACCTTTTCTGTTGCCACCCAAGGGGATGTATACGTAATCTCTGAAAAACGAGCTTAAAGAGATATGCCACCTTCTCCAGAAGTCCGTAACGGATTTTGCTGTGTAGGGGTAGTTAAAGTTTTCCTTAAAGTGGAAGCCTGTCATAAGAACCATACCGATTGCGATATCTGAATATGCAGAGAAATCAAGGTAAATTTGTAGCATATAAAACAGCATACCGAACCAAAGTCCAAGGGCAGGGCGAGAGGAAAGCTCTGCAAGAGCCTGGGCAGGTGTTGAAGCAATAAAGCTGTCGGAAACAAGAAGTGTATCTGCAAGACTGCCACAGGTGTTTGCAATAAGCACCTTTTTGCCAAGACCTACACAGAATCTTGTAATACCATCGGCGATTTCTCTGTAGTTTACACGCCTGTTTAAAATGTCATATTGAACGTCCTTGTATCGCACAATAGGTCCTGCAATACATTGGTGAAAAAGGCTTGAGTATAAAAGAAGCCAAAAGAAGTTCTTTTGGTATGGAACTTCTTTTCTGTACACGTCCACAACGTAGGAAAGAAGCTGAAAGGTGTAGAAGGAAATACCTATGGGAAGAATTATTTTTGGTATAATTTCCGGTACACCGAAAATGCTCTGCACGTTTGTGAGTACAAAACCTGTGTACTTGAATACACCTATAAGACCAAGGTTTATAATACAGGCGAGCACAAGAATCAGCTTTCTTGTGCTTTGTGTATTTACCCTGTCAAGAAGAATACCTGCTACCCAATCGCAGAAGGTCATTGTAATCAGCAGGAGAATATAAACAGGCTCACCCCAGGTGTAGAAAATAAGAGAGAAGATGAGGAGAACAATATTTTTTGCAATATTATTCCTGCAAAGTGAATAAACAGCAAGACATATGGGCAAAAATGCAAATATGAATAAAAGACTTGAAAAAACCATATTGCTCTCCTTTCTTTATATTTTTAGACATAAATATATAAAATATTTGACCAATATACAATTATATCCCTTGCAGAAAAAATTTCAAGTGTATTTATGTAAAATTAATAAAAATAGGGTATTTAGCCGTCGTTTTTTGTAGTTTTGAAAATGCTCAATTTACTTGACTTAAATGCCGATATGTAATAAAATATCTATTGGTAAAAATTTAACATCCGAAAGGAGTCAAAATTAATGAAGTATTCACATGAAGTTGAAACAATGTGCCCTATCGCACAGGGTGCTGCTCACGGTGCTGCTCCAATTCCGGAAGAAGCAAAGTGAGTTAAGGCAAGAGAGATTAAAGACATTTCAGGCTTTACTCACGGTATTGGCTGGTGTGCTCCTCAGCAGGGTACATGTAAGCTCACTCTCAACGTTAAAGAGGGCGTTATCCAGGAGGCTCTTGTTGAAACAATCGGTTGCTCCGGTATGACACACTCAGCAGCTATGGCTTCTGAAATTCTTCCGGGCAGAACAATTCTCGAGGCTCTCAACACAGACCTTGTTTGTGACGCTATCAACACAGCTATGAGAGAGCTCTTCCTTCAGATCGTATACGGCAGAACTCAGACAGCATTCTCAGAAGGCGGTCTTCCCGTAGGCGCAGGTCTTGAAGACCTCGGTAAGGGCCTCAGAAGCCAGGTTGGTACTCTCTTCAGCACAAAGGCTAAGGGTCCGAGATACCTTGAGCTTGCAGAAGGCTACATCACAAAGATTGCTCTTGACGCAGACGATCAGGTTATCGGCTACAAGTTCGTTCACCTCGGTAAGATGATGGAAAACATCC
>JAZSJL010000066.1:0-2745 GCA_045534355.1 Acutalibacteraceae bacterium | reverse complement strand
AGTTGGCCATTAGTATTGTCTTCCTAAGACCGCTTGGCCTCCGACTTAAGCTCGATAGCGTAATCGATGAGGGTGGTGCAATTCTTAATGTTAAGGTTGAACACGTTATAGACGGTCACCTTGCAGGTGTTGGCATTGCAGAAAAAGGACACGTTGATTTTGAAATTTCTGTTAATGCAAAGGGTGGTCACTCCTCACAGCCACCAAAGCACAGCGCATTAGGCAGATTGTCAAAAATCCTTTGCGACCTTGAAAATAATCAGTTTAAAGCAGAATTAACAGACCAGCTTCAGTCTTTGTTTACTGAAATCGGCAAGAATACTACATATCCTGTAAGATGTGTAATGTGCAATTTACCAATACTCAAACCACTTATCACAAAGGTTTGCTCCAACATTCCTGCAGTTGCATCAATGATGCGTACTACAACAGCAGTTACAATGGCACAGGGTAGCCCTGCACCAAACGTGCTTCCGCAAAAGGCAAGTGCAGTTGTAAACTTCCGTATTATGCCCGGTCAGACTATTGAAGACGTTGAAGCACACATCAGAAAGATTGCAGGACCTGATGCAGAAATTAAGCTTGTGGCAGGTAAAAATCCATCTAAGATTTCCTCAACAGATTCAAGAGCTTTCAAGGTTATCGAAGAAACCTGTAAGAGTATGGACCCTAAAGCAATTGTTGCTCCATATCTTGTAATGGGTGGCACGGATGCCCGTCAGTATGAGGACGTTTGCGATAACATTTACCGTTATTCACCATTCCTTATGGACATCAGCTTACTACTTACTACTCACGGAACAAACGAGAGAATCCCCGTTTCTTCACTTGAAGACGGTGTTGCATTCTTCAAAAGATATATCCGTTTACTCACAAAGGACTAATAGAAAAACGTACTTGAGTTTCTTCTCAAGTACGTTTTTTTATATGTTATCAATTATATTTTTGAATTCTGTAAAGAATTTCTCAAGCACCGTCTTGTCCTCTTGTGTACCCCTTAAGCATATAGATGCTTTAAATACTCCGTTGATGCTAAGGCAGGTCATAACAGCACAGGGCTTGTTCTTTGCAGAGCCTGCAACAAATGCAGAAAACGGCTTGTTGTTTGCCATTGAGAAGGCTTCTGTATCAATTGCCCCCACGTTGCTTACAGAGAGAATAGGGTTGTTGTAAAATAATTTAACAAGTGTTTCTGCCTGTATATATGACATAGACTTATACGCAAAATTTAAAAGAGGTAAGCCGTGCAGACCCATAAACTCATCCTCTTTAAGCTCTTTCGTTTTATTTGCCACAAGCTGCAGCGTTTCTTTGAAATCTGCGCCCTTATGCATCAGGTGGCAATGTGCAAATGAAACGTGGTTTGTGTAGCCTATGGAAGATAAATCCTTAATGTGTCGCCTTAAATCCGTAGCACAAGCAACGCTTATTTCATCCTCGGCAGAAAGCTTTGAAACTCTACCTAATGCTGTAATATATGCAGAAAGAACTAAATCTGTAGCAGTTGCACCAACGCTTTTAGCGTACGAAAGAGCCTTGGAAAAGCTCTCTTTACTTATTTCACGGGAGGCTATTATAACCTCCTGTGTTTTTTCTTCTGTAAATGGGAGTGTGCGTTTTATTCTTGGCGAAACGTTTGCTAACTGTTTTTTTGCTGTTTTCTTTTTATCTGCAGGCATATCCTTATACACTTCTGTGTATTTTCGGGAGCCTGAGGAGAAATTTACAGGTGATACACCTTCAAGCACGTATTTGCTGTAGTTTTTGCAAATATCACTCCAAAAGGCTTTAAAACCACCACCATCGAAGCACATATGGTTCCAATAAAAGCAGATATACGTTTTCTCGTTGCAGATAAAAACACCTATATGCATTTGCACGTTGCTTTTAAGAGGAATAGAATTTTTGAAAAACTCTTCTCTTGCTGAGTCAATATCGTCAACGTAGAAAACCTTAACCATATCATCTATATGGTAGTCTGCCACTCTCCAGTAAGGTGCAATAGGGGAGTTGATTACCTGTGAGTGCATAAATGGTGCACATTCAAGGCAACAAATGACTGTGTTTTTGAATTTTTCAATATCAATCACAAAGTCGTAATCAACCTCGAATCGAGCCATTCTGTCCATATAGTTTCTGCACATAAGGTTAACCTTGTCGTACATTTCTGTAGGTAGCCTTTTCTTTTGTGTATATGGAGTTTTCTCTTTGTGCCGGGTAAGTGCTTTTATAACAGCTTCGTCGGTTAAGCCCTTTCTTTTAAGTGCTTGGGCTTCTTGTGTAAAATCAATACTCATTTTTAATCCTCGATATGTGCGAAGAAGAAATCTCTCTTTTCATCGGTATCAATAACCTTAAGTGGTTTAACCTGGTTAAGGTTTGCACCTCTGCTTCTCAATACCTCACGGTAATCGTCATAGGTGCCTTTTTTGAGGAACTTAACCTGTGGGTGACCGAGAGCACCACTCTTAATAAGTGGCTCAACGCTAACGTTACCCTTGCAGAGGTATTCCTCGAATAAAGCAGGGTATTGAGCTTTTTTCTCATCGCTTATATCCTCTGCAAGTTCCAAGAAAAGCTTGTAGTGTCCTGGTGATGTGCTTCTGTCTGCATAAAGGCTGTAGCCGATATATAAGTCGCCTGTAGCCTCTGAAAGATTTGCAACAATCTCATCAAATGCAAGGGAGCTAACCTTTTCGCCACTAATGTTTGCAATCTGGTTAAGGCTGTATTGGAACGTAATCA
>JAZSJL010000128.1:0-2644 GCA_045534355.1 Acutalibacteraceae bacterium | reverse complement strand
AATACAGAATCACCAACTATGAGTTTGAAGAGCTCCTTCTCGGCACACTTGGTCTCGGCTCACCTAAGCAGCTCTTTGACCCACACTGGTTCACAACACGTAACTTCCACGGTCAGTGGTACTACGATGGTGATGAGCTTGAGAAGTATTGTCACTTCCGTGCAAACGTTCCTGTTAAGGAATATTTTAAGAGTATGATGGATAAGGTTGAATCCTTCTATAAATTAGCTTTCCTTGCAAAGCCATTTGCACCAATTCTTAAAAAGCTTTGGATGAAGAAGATTGCTGAGACTCCTGAGTATGGTACACTCTGGTGGGCAGCAAACAAGGTTGATGTTAGAATGAATGCTTACTACGGTAGCATGGAAGAATACGAAGCTCTTCCAAGAAAGTGGAAGGATTTTGATATTGTTATCCCATCAAAGAAAACAACAGCCCCTGACGTTAAGGTGCTTGACCACGGCTACGATGAGTCAAAGCCATTCGATTCACTCACTCTTGAGGATCTTCAGAAGGCTGCAGAGTTCAGAGGTGGTAAGTGTCTTGCAACAGAAATCGTTGATATGTACACACCTGTTAAATGGGTAAGCGCAAGAGGCAACGAGTTCGAAATGTCTCCAAACCTTGTTCTCAAGGGTGGTCACTGGTGTCCTGCAGAGCTTCCTTGGCCTTGGAACTACGACGAAGAAGCAAGAATCAACCCATTCTTTGCACAGGTTTGGGATCGTGAAGGCGAAAACAACGTTTACGGTCCTGAAATCTTTGATAACTTTAAGGAGAAGGTGACAGAATGAAGGTATTTATGATTGGTGGCACAGGTCTTCTTGGCTGTGAGGCTGCCCGTATATTTATTGAAAGAGGTCACGAGGTTACAAGTGTTGCTCTTCCACCACTTCCGGAAGGAGCTCCGATCCCTGAGGAAATGAAAATTGACTTTTGCAACATCTATGAGAAATCAGACGATGAAATCCGTGAGATGTTAAAGGGTCAGGATTGCTTCGTTTTCGCAGCAGGTATCGACGAAAGAGTTGAGTTCCCTGCACCTGTTTACGATGCATACTACAAATACAATATTGCTCCTCTTGAGAGAATTCTCCCAATTTGTAAAGAGGTTGGCGTTAAGAGTGCTGTTATTCTCGGCTCATACTTTGCATACCTTGCAAAGGAAAGACCTGATATGAAGCTTACAGAGAAGCATCCATATATCAGAAGCCGTATTGACCAGGAGAACGTTGCATTCTCATTTGCAGACGAAAATTTCGATGTAGCTGTGCTTGAGCTTCCGTATATTTTCGGTACACAGCCGGGCAGAAAGCCTGTTTGGGTAATTCTAATCGAGCAGATTAAGATGATGGATAAGCTTCCATTCACAATGTACCCGGGTGGTGGTACAGCAATGCTTACTGTTCGCCAGGTTGGTGAGGTTATTGTTGGCGCTGCTGAAAAATCAAAGGGTGCAAAGGCTTGGCCAATCTCTATGTATAACCTTACTTGGAAGGAATTCCTTAAGATTGTTTATGCTGCTCGTGGTATGGGTAACAACAGAAAGGTTATCTCTGTTGCTCCTTGGATGATGAGAATGGGTCTCGGTGGCGTTAAAAAGGAATATGCAGAAAAGGGTATTGAAAGTGGTATAGATGTAGATGGTCTTGCAGATATTATGGCTATCAATCTCTTCATTCCTGAGCGTTTTTCAAAAGAACTTGGTGCAACCGATGATGATATTGAAGCAGCAATCTTTGATTCTATCAAGGTTTCACAGGCCGTATATGACGGTACTGTAGAGCTTCTCGGTATGAAGGGCGAGTAACTACTATGAGTGATAAAATCAGTTTAGTAACCGGTGCTACAGGTCATATAGGCTATGCGCTTCTTAAGGAGCTTGTAGATAGTGGCGAAAAGGTAAGAATCCTTATAAGAAAAGATTCCAAGCAGTTCGACGGAATTGATTGCGAGAAGGTTTACGGTGATGTTACAGACCTCGACCAGCTTCGTGCTGCATTTGAGGGTGTAGACGTTGTTTATCACCTTGCAGGTATTATTGATATTAATGCCGACCAGGAGGATATGATCTGGAACGTTAACGTTGGTGGTACCAAGAACGTTGTGCAGGCTTGCGAAGAAAAGGGCGTACGCCGTCTTATCTACGCCTCCTCTGTAGATGCTTTTGAGCCACTTCCGGATAATCAGGTTATGAGAGAGCTTGATAACTTCCCTGTAGATAACCTTGAGGGTACATATGCAAAAACAAAGGCTACTGCAACACAGTTCGTGCTCGACGAAGTAAGAGCAGGTAAGATTGATGCAGTTGTTACACACCCGGGCGCTTGCATCGGTCCGTATGACTTCAAAAAGTCAAACGTTGGTGAAATGGTAAGAATGTTTATAAACGGCTTCTTCCCTGTTACACTTACGTTTGGTGCATATAACTTTGTTGATATCCGTGACGTTGCTCACGGTATGTATATGGCAGCAAAGCAGGGTGGCAAGGGTGAGTGCTATATCCTTTGTGGTGAGCAGATTTCTGTTGCTGACTTTATTGCAGCTACAGCAAAGGCTTGTGGCAAAAAGGCTCCTAAAATCCCTCTTTCCTACGGTGTGGCAAAGGCTGTTGCACCTGCAGCAGAGGTTTTCTACAAGGTAG
>JAZSJL010000065.1:0-3856 GCA_045534355.1 Acutalibacteraceae bacterium | reverse complement strand
GGAAAGCGTATAGCAGTACCAAGGTGGGAGGACAACAAGGGTGAAATGAATTTCTACTATATCAATTCCTTGGAGGAGCTTTCTACAGGTAGCTTCGGAGTGGATGAGCCTGACCCTTTCAAAAGCACAATGGTAGGTAATACAAAGGGTAGCGTGTGCATAGTGCCTGCTTTTATGTTCGATACAAAGGGTTTTCGTATAGGCTACGGCAAGGGCTACTACGACAGATTTTTATCACGCTTTGAGGGCTCTGCAATAGGTATATGCTATAGCGATAACCTACAGCAGGAATTGCACCACGGCAAATACGACAGAGCTGTTAGCCTTGTTGTTACAGACAAAGAAATACTTACCATTTCGGAATAATAGGTTATTGGGTTCATAAGTATTTTAGTATATAGTTTATCGGAAATCTGTATTCAAAACTGTTTCAGATTTCAGAGAGGAGAATTAATATGGCAAGAGAGGATAAGGGCTACGAGGATCTTTTAAGCAGATTCGATAGCTCTGTTGATGAGAAAAAGCCAACAGAGGTAGAGGGGGCAGAGGCTCCCCAAAGGCCTAAGGCACCACCTGTTAAGAAAAAGCCACCTATGGCAGGTAGACTTAATCCCGACATGGAGGATATAAGCTCGGATTCTTCTATTCCTACAGGTGGAAAAAAACGAGGAGTATATTTCTCGAACCCTCCACGTACAATTAAGGATCAGGCTGCAAGGGAGCAGGGTATTGCCATAAATGGTGAAACCAAGCGCAGAGTTAATAAACGCTCTGCTGCTCTTCGTGAAAGTGCCCAGAAGAAGGAAGCAACAAAGAATGCAAAGCTCAAAACGGCAGGTATTATGCTTGCAATTATTATCGGCGTGAGTGCAATTCTTTGCCTATATGGTATAGGCTGTATTAACGACGTGCTTGCCCTCAATGTTGAAGATAAGCCTGTTGAGGTACGTGTTGAAAAGGGTATGACTGACTCGGAGGTTATAGATATTCTCCACGACGGTAAGCTTATAAATAACAAAATGTTCTGCAAGCTCTTTATAAAGTTTTTCAATAAAGACGGTGACTACATTTCAGGTATCTATACTCTTACACCAACCCTTGGCGTTGAGAAAATGATTTCTACAATGAAAACCGATTTTAAGAGTGCAGAAACAGTTTCGCTTACCTTCCCTGAAGGCTGGACAATCACCCAGATTGCCGAAAAGCTTGAAGCAAACCAGGTTTGCACAGCCTCGAGCTTTATTTCAACACTTCAATCTGTAGATTTTTCAGAGGAGTATGCCTTTATTAAAAAAATCCCTGATACGGACAAGCGTTTCCATATGCTTGAGGGCTACATTTATCCTGATACCTACGAATTTTATGTAGGTGAGAATGCTTCAAGCGTTGTAAGAAGATTCCTTGATAACTTCAATGCAAGGTGGACAGAGGACTATTCAGAGCAGGCAAAGAAACGTGGTCTTACATTGGATGAGGTTATTATTATGGCATCTGTTGTGCAAGAGGAAGCAGCAAACGATTCACAGATGTCTACTATTTCAGGTATTCTTTACAATCGTCTTGACAGACCTGCTGATTTCCCTTACCTTGAGTGCGACTCAACCTATGATTACTATGAAAAAACAATTAAACCTGCATTGACTACATCTGTTGAAGATACTCAAAAGGCAATTGAGTACCATTCTAACTACAGAACCTATAGAGATCCGGGTACACAGGGTCTGCCTATAGGACCAATCTGTAATCCGGGTGCAGATGCTATTGAGGCAGCGCTCTATCCGAAGGATACAAGCTACCTTTACTTCAGACACAACGTAAACACAGGCGACGTTTACTATGCAAACACTCTTTCTGAGCACGAGGCAAATGCCAAGAAGGCAATGGCAGACTAAATAAACTGCAATCGAATATTTACAATAAAGAACGCTGATACAAATTGTATCAGCGTTCTTTTATATTCATATTAATTCAGCTATTATACTGTTAGATAGCAAAGCTCCTTTATTTGTGAGTGAAAGTGTTTCACCATCAAAATCTACTAATCCGTGTTTTTTGAACAGAGGAGCCTTTTTTAATATTTTTTCACACGCTTGTGGCGAGTAGAGGTTGCTTAATTCCGAAAGCTTTACGCCCTCTCGTAGCCGTAGTCGAAGCATAATGTATTCCTTTTCATCTCCGCCATCGCAATCAAACTCTGCTTTTTCTCCATTGATAAAGGCAAGTGTATCTCTTTTGAAAAAGAATCGACCTCCGTTTATAAAGGAGTGCGCAGCAGCGCCTATGCCAAGGTAGTTTTCAAGTGTCCAGTATTTTGTGTTGTGTCTGCTCTCGTAACCCTCTTTTGCAAAGTTTGAAATTTCGTAGCGCCTGAGACCTATATTCTCTAAATACTCACAACAGTATTCATAAAGCTCACAGCATTGGTCCTCATCGGGAAACTCAAACCGTTTACTGTGTGTGTGAAAAAATGTGCCTTCTTCAATTTTTAATATGTAAGCGCTTACGTGAGGTACCCGGCATTCCTTTATAAACTCAAGTGTGGAGGTGAGGCTTTCCTTTGTTTGGTTAGGAATACCAAGCATAATATCGAGAGAAATATTTTCAATACCGTAGCTCTTTAGCAAATCGATAACATGTTTGACTCGTTGCCTGTCGGCGCTTCTGCCAAGGAGTCGTCTTTCGCTATCTACAGCAGATTGCATACCTAAAGAGATTCTGTTCACCCCACATTTTAAAAATGTTGGTATAAGCTCTTCAATGGGTGAGCTTGGGTTACATTCAACTGTTATTTCTGCACCCTCTGCTACGTTAAAGTTGCTTTTTGCAGCAGTTATAACAGCTTCTAATTCCTCGCTCTTTAGTACAGACGGCGTTCCACCACCGATATAAAGTGTATCAATATCTGTAAAGCCACTTGGCAGAAAAGCCTTTGTACGGCGCAAGGTCTTTATTTCATCAATAAGAGCCTGTATATATTGTGATTTTAATTTGTCATCGCACCTTTGGGAATGAAAATCACAGTACGGACATTTGGATTTGCAAAACGGAATGTGTATATATACGCCGTTCAAGGCCTCACCACCTTATAATTTATAATACTGATTATACAATTATCGGCTGTTGTTTTCAATATAGTTTTCTATTCGTTTTTTGATAATTGTGTTAAGGCAACCACCGTTCATGGTTTCACACTTGTGGGCGTTAAGGCACCTTATTTTCTTTGCTCCGTTGTGAAAGGTAGTTTCCTCAAGAATAATGTTTCTGCCTATTATGTTGCAGTATTGTTCAAAAGTAAAGCAATGCTTATTCATAGTGCACCTCGTTTTCAAAATCTCTTTAATATTATGCTCGTAAGTTCTGTTATATAATCGGTAATATAATAAAATTATACATCATAATTTTTAATAAAGTGAAAACGAAATATAAATATAGTATAAAGGTGATGTAAGTGATCTATGCATTTTGTGTGATAGTTATTGTGATAGTTTTGGTTGTATACAAAGGTAGTGGCTCTTTCTTTAAAGCTATGTTCACAAGCGTAATAGGGGGAGTGGGTGCTTTGTGCGCTGTGAATACACTATCTTATTTTATACCATTAAGTGTAGGCTTTAATTTGTTTACTATAGCCTTTTCATCCCTGTTCTCTGTGCCGGGAGTGATTCTGTTATTGATTTCAGACGTGTGGCTGTTTTGATATTTCGGCTCTGCCTTGCGTTTGCTACGCAAACAACCGTGTGTGTAGGCTTTGCCGAGAGGAGTTCGAGTCTCTCCACTGATTTATTGAAGTCGGAGGCCAAGCGGTCTTAAGGAAGACAATACTAATGGCCAACTCCTTGGCTCACAGAACGACATGGCT
>JAZSJL010000045.1:0-7906 GCA_045534355.1 Acutalibacteraceae bacterium | reverse complement strand
CCAACGAATAAGATTTCGCCGCCTTCTTGCGCGATATCTCTGACGAAATAGTATGCTTCTTCAACCTTTCTTAATGTTTTCTGAAGGTCAATGATATAAATACCATTTCTTTCTGTGAAGATGTAAGGAGCCATTTTAGGGTTCCACCTTCTGGTCTGGTGTCCGAAGTGAACACCTGCTTCGAGTAACTGTTTCATTGAAACTACTGACATAATTTTGTCCTCCTTTTTGTTAAACCGCCGCAAGGTGTCGACTTGCCAATACCACACTTTCGTGCACACGACACCGGCAATCTCCCCTGCGTGAGTTTTTTAACTTGGAAAGTATATCACCTTTTAACAAAAAAAGCAATACTTTTTTGTAAATTATTTTGAGAAATTAAAGCAATATTTATTGTATTTTAAATAATTGCCTATTTTCTTCATTCTTGTTTCGATGGCGTAATCGTTTAGATAAAAAGTACCGTTATCTCTCATAGTAACTACCTTAAGCTCTTTAGTGCCTTTTGGTAATTCCTTAAGAGGTAATCTTATTAAATTCTGTGCTTTATCAGGAAGTCTGCATACAGCAAACTCCCCATCTAAATATTCAACAAATAAATCCATAGTTATTCCTCCGAGGAGCCGGAGCTGTTTGTTGCAGGTCCGAAATAATTGTGGTTATCCGGAAGGTTCGGTTTATCGTCTGTATCCTCCGGTGCTTTTGATGGAGCAATATCATCAATAGAAAGCTGCTTCGGAACGCTGATATCTGAATTAGCCTGCATCTGAAGCCATTGCTCTTTTGTTATAAGCACCTTACGTGGCTTTGAGCCCTCATACGGACCGATAATACCTTTTTCAGATAACTCGTCAATAATACGAGCTGCTCGAGCATAACCGAGCTTAAGCTTACGCTGTAAAAGTGTAGTAGATGCCATACCTGCTTCAATAACAACCTCGATTGCCTTTGGTGTCATATCATCATCGAAGCCACTGTCGGATGACGTAGACTCAACCTCAACCTCAGCTCCACCCTTTTTCTTGCCACCTGCCTGGGCAGCATTGATTTCAATCTCTTGCATAACAGCATCATCATATTTAACGTCGCCCTGTGCAGTAACAAACTCGATTACTCTTTCTATTTCATCATCTGAAACGTAGCAGCCCTGAACACGTACAGGCTTTGATAAGCCAACAGGACAATAGAGCATATCGCCGTTACCAAGGAGCTTTTCTGCACCCTGTGTATCAATAATTGTTCTTGAGTCAATCTGTGATTTAACTGCAAACGCAATACGGCTTGGAATATTAGCCTTAATAAGACCTGTAATAACGTCAACAGATGGTCTTTGTGTTGCAACAATCAAGTGCATACCTGCTGCACGAGCCTTTTGTGCAAGACGGCAAATAGAGTCCTCAACCTCATTGGAAGCTGCCATCATCAAATCGGAAAGCTCATCTATGATAATAACAATCTGAGGCATTTTGGGGAGTCCGTTTGAAACGGCATAAGCGTTGTAGCTCTGGAGATTTCTTACACCATTTTCAGCAAACAAGGCGTAGCGCTTGTCCATTTGCGCAACTGCCCACGATAAAGCTCCGGCAGCCTTTCTCGGGTCAGATACCACAGGAACAAGTAAGTGTGGTATGGATTTATAAACAGTAAACTCAACCTTTTTAGGGTCAATCATTATAAGCTTGACTTCATCCGGCTTTGCATTGAAAAGAAGGCTCATAATCATTGTATTCAAACAAACGGATTTACCTGAACCTGTTGTACCTGCAACAAGCAAGTGAGGCATTTTAGCAAGGTCAGCGCAGGTTGACTCACCCTGAATATCTCTACCTAAAGCAACATTAATTTTTGATTTTGCGTTACGGAAAGCATCTGTTTCGAGAATCTCCCTTAAGGTAACCATAGCTTTTTCTGCATTAGGTACCTCAATACCAACAGCATTCTTATTAGGAATAGGTGCTTCGATTCTTACACCTGATGCAGCAAGGTTCATTGCAAGGTCATCTGCAAGGGCTGTAATTTTGCTTATTTTTACACCCGGCTCCGGTTGAAGCTCAAAGCGAGTTACAGATGGACTCTGGCAAATCTCAACTATTCTTGTGCCAACGCCAAAGCTCTGGAGTGTTTTAACAATGATTTCACCCTTTTCACGGAGCTCTGCTGCATTACCTGCTTTTGAATTACGCTTAGGCTCATCAAGAAGCTCAATGGATGGAAGCTCGTATACAACCTCCGGTATACTTTCTTCAGCTACGGGAGCTTCAAAAACCTCACCTGTTTCCTCATCAACGTCATAGGCTGCAGACTCATCCTCAGCAGGCGCCTCTGTGTCTGCAACAGCTTCGGCAGGCTCCTCGTATGGTGGCTCTTCATATAAAGGTATTTCAACAAACGGTTCCTCAATAGGTTCCTCACCAATTGCTGCCATAACGTCATCAAAATCAGCATCGGGTAAAGTATCGGCACCGGTTGAGCCGAGAATTGGTTCAACACCAACATCCTCAACAGGCTCGTCATCATCGAGAGGAATGTCGAGTTCAACTCGGTGTGTTGATTCTCTTCTTCCTTCCTCTGCATTTTTAGCCTTCCTTGAGCGTCTTTCCATTGTAGACTCTGAAACAGTTGTTTTGATACCATCTATCTTTTCTTCTGCGTATTCAGTAACTGCCTCAACAGGCTTTTTGAGCTTCTTTAATACGTTAACTATTGTTGTACCTGCAAAGAAAATAAGGAAAGCCGTGAATATAAGGAAGGTGAAAATTCCTGCAGCAAGCTTATATGAGCCTGTGAACATAAGAGAAAGTCCACCTAAGGCTGCACCGTATACGCCAAAGCCATATTTCATACCTGTTCCGTTATATAATTTAAATACGTTGAAGGCTTTTTCGATTTGAGCACCATAATCCAAGGATGCATCAGCATTAACGATATGTAAGAAAGCCATTGCAACAGAGAATAAAATTAAACCTTCAACAACTTTAATCTTATATTCTCTTGTATCCTTCTTCAAAACCGGAACAAGAGAAATAATGAAAATGAAAAAAGGTAAAACGAAGGCAGATATACCAAACAAACCAAAAATTACGTTCCTCAATGTAGCCCATGCTGCTCCACCTTCAATAAAAACAAGGGCTCCGATAAGAAACGAGATGAACATCCCAATTACAGAGTAAATAAATTTATTTTCTGCACTAAATAAGGGTTTTTTGCCTGAACCCTTTCTACTACTTTTAGATTTAGCTGCAGTAGTTTTCTTTTTTTGTGCACTTGTTTTTTTTGCCTGTGCCATAATCTATCTCCTCAATTAACATCTTTATTTCACGAAAACTTCGATTGCACCGATGATTGTTACTATAAAACCTAATCCCATACAATAAAATCCAAAATATTTCAAAGCATTCTTTTGAACAATGATATGAATAAGCCTGATAGCAAACACACCAACGATTGCTGCAGTAAGAATACCTAAAAGCAAAGGTATGACAGGAATTACATCCGTACCTGCCATTGCATCCTTAAACTCTACCAATCCACTAGCAAGAACAGCCGGAACGCTTAATATAAACGAATACCTTACAGCCTTCTTTTTCGGTACTTTACATATAAGCGCTGTTGAAATAGTTGAGCCTGAACGTGATATACCGGGAAAGCAAGCTGCAAAGAACTGTGCAACACCAATAAGTAAAGCAGAAAGTGGGGTCATCTTTAAATTACGCTTTGTTCTTTGTGCTGTAATTTCGCCAAGCAAAAGCATAAAGCCGGTAAACATAAAACAAATGCCCTCTGCTTTAATGCTGTTGTCTGTCGAGAATACACCAACTGCATCCATAATATTTCTTCCGTTGCCAATCGGTATAAGTAAAATTAAAAGTGGAACACAGGATATAACGAGCATAAAAAACATTCGTCTTGCGTCAGACATATCCTTAAGCTTAAAAGAAAAGCTTTTGTTCTTTATATCCTTAATAATTTTAAAAGCCTCTTCAAACAGCTCGTAGAGTAGCTTGTAATAAGTTATTAAAATTGCAACAAGAGTACCAATATGTAGCATTGCCGAAAAAAGACCGGCAACATCAGCATCTGTTCCGCTGAAATGTGTAAAAAGAGAAAGATGTCCACTGCTTGATATTGGTAAAAACTCTGTAATACCTTGTATAATTCCTAAAAATATAGCCTTCAGAATACTCATAAAATCCTCACATCAATTGTCAATCAAAAAGCTTAAGGCATCAGAAAGACTGCCTATAGTGTCAATTATTCCCTCTTTAACAGCGCTTTCTCCATCAAGCACAGTACCGAAATCCGAAACTAATTCATCGGTATTGAGCATAAGCTCACTAAAGCGCTCTCTGGATATTTCCGTGTGCCTTGTAATAAAGTTAACTACCCTGTCCTCCATCTTTTTGAGATAAACAAGAGTTTGTGGTACACCAAGCACAACACCGTTCATTCTTACGGGGTGAATAGTCATAGAAGCAGTTGGCACAATAAAGGATTTATCTGTGCTGACAGCTAAGGGCACGCCAATGGAATGACTACCACCCAATACAAGCGATGCTGTTTTAGTTTTCATACCTGAAATTAACTCAGCAATAGCAAGTCCTGCTTCGATATCTCCACCAACTGTATTCAGGATAATAAGCAACCCTGAAACAGCATCATTTTCCTCAACAGCAACAAGTCGGGGTATGATGTGCTCATATTTTGTTGCCTTGGTGTTAGGTGGACTGGAGTAATGACCCTCAATCTGACCTATTATGGAAATACAATGAATGTATTTATCATTTCTTCTTACAGTAACGCTTCCGTCGTGGAAATCATCACCGAAAAAGTCACCATCTTCGTCAGCCTTATTGTCATTGGATACAGAGGGTTTAGCAATTTCAAAGTTATATAACGTTTGTAAAAATTCTTTCAAAAATATCACCAAAACGTATTATAACCCAAAATACACCAATTATTGATATAATAGCATAATATACAAAAAAGTTCAAGATAACTTCATATATATTTTAACTATATAATACATTATATTTTGCATCTATCGTTGACAAAAGGTTTGTTATATATTAAAATAAGTTTGTTAAAATTTTGTACAAGTTTCGGAGGCAAAAACATGGGACTTACATTATGTGAAAAAATAATCAGAAGCCACCTTGTAGATGGCGAATATGCTCCCGGTAACGAGGTTGGCATAAGAATTGACCAGACTCTTACACAGGATGCTACAGGTACAATGGCGTACCTTGAGCTTGAGGCAATGGATATTGATAAGGTTAAAACTGAGCTTTCGGTTGCTTACATTGACCACAACACTCTCCAGACAGGCTTTGAGAATGCTGATGACCACAAGTTCATTCAGTCCGTATGCAAAAAGAGAGGTGTTCGCTATTCAAGACCGGGTAACGGTATCTGCCACCAGGTTCACCTTGAAAGATTCGGTATCCCCGGCAAAACCCTTATAGGCTCAGACAGCCACACACCTACAGGTGGTGGATTAGGTATGCTCGCTATGGGTGCAGGTGGTCTTGACGTTGCTGTTGCTATGGGTGGTGGTGCATACTACATCACAGTACCTGAGGTAATCAAGGTTAATCTTACAGGTAAGCTCTCCCCTTACGTTGCAGCAAAGGATATTATTCTTGAGGTATTAAGAATCTTAAGCGTTAAAGGTGGCGTTGGTAAGGTTGTTGAATACGGTGGAGAAGGTGTCAAGACCCTCTCTGTTCCTGAAAGAGCAACTATTACAAACATGGGTGCTGAATTAGGTGCAACAACATCTATATTCCCTTCAGATGAGATTACATATGAATTTATGAAGGCACAGCAGCGTGAACAGGATTGGGTTGAACTCCTCCCTGATGAGGATGCTGAATATTCAAGAGTTATCGATATTGACCTTTCAACTCTTAAACCACTTGCAGCTATGCCTCATATGCCTGATAACGTTAAGTCAGTTGCAGAAATCGGTGAAATTATAATCGACCAGGTGCTTATCGGCTCCTGCACAAACTCATCGCTTCTTGATATGATGAAGGTTGCAAAAATACTCAAGGGTAAAAAGGTTCATCCATCAGTTTCTCTCGGTATTGCTCCGGGCTCAAAGCAGGTTCTCAATATGCTTGCTTTAAACGGTTGCCTTGCAGATATGATTGATGCCGGTGCACGTATTCTTGAAAGCGCATGTGGTCCATGTATCGGTATGGGTCAGTCACCTAAATCAGCAGGTGTATCACTCAGAACCTTCAATCGTAACTTTGAAGGCAGAAGTGGTACTGCTGATGGACAGGTTTACCTTGTAAGCCCTGAAACAGCTGCAATTTCTGCTATTACAGGTGTTCTTACAGATGCAACAACATTAACTGACGATATTTCAATCCAGCTTCCAAAAACATTTATTATAAACGATAATATGATCGAGATGCCCGCAGAAACTGCAGAAGAAGCAGCCGGTATTGAGGTATACTATGGACCTAACATCAAGCCTTTCCCAAAGACAGCTCCCCTCTCAGCTTCAATCGAGGCTACAGCTGTTCTTAAGGTCGAGGACAACATTACCACAGACCACATTATGCCTGCAGGTGCAAAAATTCTTCCGTATCGTTCAAATATTCCTTATCTCTCACAGTTCTGCTTCCGTCAGTGCGATGAAAACTTTGCAGAGCATTGTAAGGAAGCCGGTTCTTGCATAATAATCGGTGGAAACAACTATGGCCAGGGCTCATCACGTGAGCATGCTGCTCTTGTTCCTCTTTACCTTGGTGTTAAGGCTGTTATTACAAAATCATTTGCTCGTATCCACAAGGCAAACCTTGTTAATGCAAGCATTCTTCCTCTTAACTTCTCTAATGCAGATGATTACGACAAGATTTCTGTTGGTGATAAGCTTACACTTCCTGCAATCAAGGAAGAGCTTAAATCAGGTAAGGAAATCACGCTTAAAAACGAAACTAAAAACGAAGAATACAAGCTTATTTGCGACGTTTCACAAAGACAGGTTGATATACTCATCGCAGGTGGCTTATTAGATTACACAAAGGAGAATAACTAATGACTGAAGTACAGATTGAAAGCGCTCTTGCTAAATTCAGAAGCTTACTCGTTGAGCAGGATGCACGTAACCAGAAAATTAAAGCTACTAAAGAATTCAAGGATTTTAAGTCCCTTGATAAAATCGTTATCGGTGTTTGTGGTGGTGACGGCATCGGCCCCATCATCACAAGAGAAGCCGCAGAGGTTCTTAAGTTCATTCTTAAGGATGACGTTGATGCCGGCAAAATTGTATTCAAGTATATTGATGGTCTTACAATAGAAAACAGAGCAAAGGTTATGAAGGCTATTCCTGACGACGTTATGGAAGAGCTTCTCGCTTGCGACGTTATTCTTAAAGGACCTACAACAACTCCACAGCAGGGCGACGGACTTCCAAACATTGAAAGTGCAAACGTTGCTATGAGAAAGGCTCTTGACCTTTTTGCAAACGTAAGACCTGTAAAGATTCCTGAGGAAGGCATTGACTGGACCTTCCTCCGTGAAAACACAGAGGGCGCATACGCTGTTGGCCCAAAAGGTGTTGACGTTGACGGTGAGCTTGCATTTGACTTTGTTGTTACTACAACCGAAGGTACAGAGCGTATTGCAAAGCTTGCCTACGAATATGCTCGTAACAATAAAAAGGACAGAGTTTCAATTATCACAAAAGCCAACATCATCAAAACAACAGATGGTAAGTTCCTTAACCTTTGCAAGGAAATTGCAAAGGATTATCCTGAAATCACAACAGATGAATGGTACATCGACATCACAACAGCTAAACTTATTGACCCCAAGAGAAGAAAGGATTTCAAAGTATTTATTCTTCCTAACCTCTATGGTGATATTATCACAGACGAAGCTGCTGAATTCCAGG
>JAZSJL010000329.1:0-1851 GCA_045534355.1 Acutalibacteraceae bacterium | reverse complement strand
GGAAATAAATGAAGAAAAAACACTTGTTTTATCCCTTCGTGGTGAAACTGCAACAATATGCAGACTATCAGGCAATGCAGATATTGAAGAGTTATCCCTGTTTTTGAATTTTCGTCAGGTAAAGAATGTTTTGTCGGATTTCTTTTTCGATGGCTGTTCTTTCGAAAAACGAGCAGTTTTAAAAGCAGAAACCCAATATGCTCCTTGTGAGAATATTTCTACACTTTCAGTAGCATCGAGCATTAAAGATTACAAAGATGTTTTTCAGTTGCTTTCCCACAAAGGAGAGTTCGAGGCTTGGTATCCACCCTTTAGCAGAAAGGTTAATAATCTATATGCTTGTGGCGTGTATTTGTCCGATGCTTTAATCCCTGTAAGCTGTGCCGTTGCCCCCTTTATTTTCGGTGGTGTGGGTATTGTTGCAGGTGTTTTTACCAATGAAAAATACAGAAACAAAGGCTTTGCCTCAAGGTGTGTCAGATCACTTCTTTCCGATTTGAAAAGCAAGGGTATAGAACAAGCATATTTGTGGTGTGAGGATAATAATATTAAATTTTATGAGAATATAGGCTTTGCCTTGTGTGGTGAAATCTATGTGAAAAGGGAAGAGTAAAATGTCATTTTTTGATTTTAGTGAAGAAATAAAGGATTTGTCCGAAAAAGCTCTTTTGAAATGTAAGGAACGCTTTGAAGAGATAGACAGAGTTACAGAGTTTAATCAGCAAAAGGTGCTTAAGGCATTTATTAACAATGGTGTTTGCGAAAGCCACTTTGCAGGGTCTACAGGCTACGGCTATGGTGACCGAGGCAGGGAGGTTTTAGATGAATTAACTGCCGAAATTTTCGGTACGGAGGATGCAATTATTCGTCACAGCTTCGCAAGTGGTACACACACCCTTGCAGTAATGCTTTTCGGTGTTTTAAGACCCGGCGATAATGTGCTTTGTGTTACGGGAACACCATACGATACAATTCACTCTGTTATCGGATTAACAGGTGAGGGTATGGGCTCTCTTAAGGATTTCGGTGTGACCTTCGATATAGTCGAGCTTCTTCCTGACGGCACCCCCGACTACAAGGGTGTAGAGGAAGCGTTATCCAAAAAACCTTACAAGGCTGCATATATCCAGCGTTCAAGAGGCTACAGCTTAAGACCGTCACTTCTTCATAGCGACATTAAAAAGCTTGTTGATTTAGTAAAAGCAAACAGCAATGCCTTCGTTATGCTTGACAACTGCTATGGTGAGTTTACAGAGTACAATATGCCATCTGAGGCAGGTGTTGACCTTTTTGCAGGCTCACTTATCAAAAACCCCGGTGGTGGTATTGCAAAATGTGGTGGCTACATTGCAGGCAGAAAAGACCTTGTGGAGCTTTGCACCTACAGAATGACCACTCCCGGTGTAGGCCGTGAGGTTGGTGCCACCTTAGGTAATTCAAGAGATATATTTATGGGTCTTTTTCACGCTCCCCACGTAACAGGTGAAGCGCTTAAGGTTGCCATTTTTACAGCAGCACTTTTTGAGGAAATGGGCTACCAGGTTTCTCCAGGCTCCTGTGACCCTCGTGCAGATATTATTCAGAGCATAAAGCTTCAAACTCCCGAAAAGCTTATTGCCTTCTGTCAGGGCTTGCAAAGTGGCTCTGTGATAGACAGCTTTGTTGTGCCTGAGCCCTGGGCAATGCCGGGTTATGATAGCGACGTTATTATGGCTGCAGGGGCCTTTACTAACGGCTCCTCAATAGAGCTGTCTGCTGATGCTCCCTTGCGTGAGCCGTTTGCTGTGTGGCTTCAGGGGGGTCTTAACTTCCATAGTGGTAAAATCGGTGTTATGCTGGGTGCCGAAAGGG
>JAZSJL010000034.1:0-2738 GCA_045534355.1 Acutalibacteraceae bacterium | reverse complement strand
CATACTCCCCACACCTATCACAACCAAGTAATGCAGGCAGATAGCCACTCAAGGACATAAGTCTGCACTCTACTACTGCCTTGATATAATCGGGAGTTTTTTTGTCACCCTTTAAAAACCACAGGGCGTTAAGAAAGAGCCTGAGTATTTCTCCGGACTCGTAGTCCTCCTCACAAAACTCGTTGGCAAGCTGACAAAAATACTGTGCCAAAGCCATTTTTTCAACATCCTGTCGTAGCTCGAAAAAAACCTCTTTGACCAAGGCATCCTCAACCGAATATGCATCTCTTGTTTTCACAAACGTAAAGTCTGCATATGCCATAAGAGACGTTGCTGCAAGCTTTTTGCTTTTTGTTTTTTTAGCGCCACGTGAAAAGGCTTTGACTATACCATATTGTGCAGTAAGCACGGTTATCAGCTTATCTGACTCCCCTATGCTCTGCTCCCGTATCACAAGCCCCGGCGCCGTTATTCTTATCAACAGTATCCAACTCCGTTTTTGCCGTGGAATTCACAAATTCACGATATTCAAGGTAATCACTTACCTTACCGTTTTGCCAGAATTTATCCCACAATTTATTCTCATCCATTAAAAACACTCCCACAGAATTTCTTACTAATATTTTATTCAACGGGAGTGTGTTTATACAGATATTCAGTTATTATAAAAGTCTGTTTATCAATCCAGACCAAAGTTATGAATTAAGCCTTCTCGGTTTCTCCAATCCTCTTTAACCTTTACCCAGCACTGAAGATTGACCTTACACTCAAAGAATTTTTCCAATTCACAACGGGCATTGCTTGAAATCTCCTTAAGCATTGCACCCTTTTTGCCTATGATAATACCCTTATGGCTTTCTCTCTCACAGTAGATAACTGCTTCAATATCGAGAATCGGCTTGTCCTCACGCTCACGCATTTTCTCTATAGAAACTGCAATACCGTGAGGGATTTCCTCATTAAGACGATGAAGAAGCTTTTCTCTTATCATTTCGGCCGCAAGCACACGCTCAGGCTGGTCTGTAAGAGTATCCTCAGGGAAGAAAAATTCTGACTCAACAGAGAGCTTCACAAGCTCCTGCTTAAGGGCATCCATACCGTCGCCGTCCTTTGCGGAAACAGGCACAACTGCAGTAAAATCAAAGAGCTTGGACAGCTCAAGAATTCTCTGCATAAGCTCCTGCTTATCGGAAAGCATATCAATTTTATTTATTGCCAATACAACAGGTATACCCTCACTCTTAAGCTTCTTTAAAAGCTCAAGCTCCGTAGGTCTTATTTCACCTCTGCACTCTGTAACAAAAAGGCAGGAATCAACACCACCGATGCTGTCATCTACAGCCTTTATCATTTTTTCGCCAAGCTTTGTTTTTGGCTTATGAAAGCCCGGTGTGTCTGTAAAAACAAGTTGAATATCACCTTCGGTCAAAACGCCCATAATCTTTGTACGGGTTGTTTGAGGTCTTGAAGAAACAATTGCCACCTTCTGACCTAAAAGCTTGTTAAGAATTGATGATTTACCTACGTTGGGTCTGCCTACAATAGCAATAAATGCTGTTTTTCTTTGTGACATTATTTTTTTCCTTTTTTCTGTATGATTTTCTTTTTAAGTTTTCTGATAAATTTGTTGTTGAGCTTAAAGATAAAAAGAAGTGAAACTACAAAGCTCAATCCAAGGCTTACAAGGTAAATAGGGTTGTTGGCATAGTGCTCAAACAACAATCTGAATGCCTCGGGCTGCCAGAGCAATACAATGCCGATAAATACCGATGCTATTGCAAATACAAGCACGGCACCTGCTGCAACGTCCTTAGATATTTTAATAGTGTGTATCGTCTCTCTTGTAACGGAATCGTCTGCTTTTTCTATACCACTATTTATCATTTCGCCACCTATAACAAGGGCTGCAGCAAGAATTAATAATGCATATTCAACTCTCGTCAGGACAAAAAAGTTGTATCTGAAAAGAAAATATGCCATATATGAAAAGCAGGTCAAATGAATCCTGAAGTTTCGCTCGTTGAAAATCATCCAACCAAAGCCCTTAAAGGCGTATATAAAGCTACGAGCAAGGCTATCTATATCATTCATAGCGCTTACTCCTCCTCTGAATCCATATAATATGACTCATTTCTTTTAAGACCAAGCTCTGTAAGTACACGCTCCTCTTTTTCACGCATATGAACAGCCTCAATACCACCATTTACGTGGTCGTAGCCCAAAAGGTGAAGCATTGAGTGAACAGTAAGGAAGCCGATTTCTCTCTGAAGAGTATGTCCGTATGTGTGAGCCTGTCTCACTGCTGTTGGCACAGAAATAACTATATCACCAAGGTAGCACATACCTGTACCCGGGTCCTTATCGTACACACCGTTTTCACCTAACGGGAAGGACAAAACGTCTGTACTTCGGTCTACGTTTCTGTGTAGTTTGTTGAGCTGATGGATTTCTTCATCGTCAACAAAGCTTACGCTGATTTCAGCAGGCTCCGAAAAATTCTCGAAGGTCAAAACAGCGTTACAGCAACGTCTCACCAAAAGCCTTACACCTGTAGGAATTTTTACTTCCTTCTGGTCATTGGAAATTCTAACCTTGATTTTCTCTTTCATTTTCTTTTCTTTGCCTCCTCATATTTTTCATATGCCCTAATAATATCCTGCACCAGCTTGTGTCTTACAACATCCTTACCGGTGAATTTAACAATTTCAATCTGCTCCATATTTTTGAGGATTTTTGTT
>JAZSJL010000197.1:0-2008 GCA_045534355.1 Acutalibacteraceae bacterium | reverse complement strand
CTTACTGCCGACCTTGCAAAATCAACTAAAAGCGGGTCTCTCCAGGACAAATTCCCTGATAGATTCTATAACGTAGGTATTGCAGAACAAAATATGTTCGGTATTGCAGCAGGTATGGCAAAGGCAGGTCTTGTACCTTTCCTTTCAACCTTCTCACAGTTCGCATCCTTCCGTTCAGCAGACCAGCTTCACACAGACCTTTGCTACCAGAACGTTAATGCAAAGGTTATTGCTACACACTCAGGTACATCCTTCGGTCAGGCAGGCTCAACGCACCACGCTATCTGTGACCTTGCTTTGACACGTTCGATTCCTAACCTTACAGTTATCTGCCCTGCAGACGGCTACGAAACCTACAATGCTGTTATGGCAGCATACAACACACCCGGCCCATTCTACATCAGAATTAACCGTGGCTTTGACCGTGTGCTTTACAAGGATGCAAACTATGGCTTTGAGGTTGGTAAGGCTGTAGAGGTACACGAGGGCTCCGATATTACAATTATTGCTTGTGGCTCTTGCGTATTCCAGGCATTCCAGGCTGCTGAATTCCTTGAGAAGGCAGACGGACTTAAGGTTCGTGTTCTCGATATGCACACAATCAAGCCTCTTGATAAGGAAGCTGTTCTTAAGGCTGTTATGGATACTCGCCGTATCATCACAGTTGAGGACCACACAGTTATCGGTGGTCTTGGCTCAGCAGTTGCAGAGGTTGTTGTTGAATCCGGTAAGGGCTGTGCTTTCAAGAAGCTGGGTGTACAGGATACATTTGCTCCTATCGGTCTCCACGAGGATATTATGTCTACTTTAGGTATCGACTCAAACGGTATCATCGAGGCAGTTCGTGAGGTTATGAAGGCAGACTTCGAAGAGGATAATGACTGGGACGACGAATTCTAATTAGTCCTAATTATAAAGAAAGGAATGTTTCTTAATGGCTACTACACAAGAAGCACTTTATACCAATAAAATATTCCTTTGTGGCGCATTACCTCTTTTAAAGACTATTGTTGCTGATGTACCTTCTCTCAAATCAAAGTTTGAGAACATTCACTGTGTATATCAGGTAAGCTGTCTTGACCCTGATGCACCCGAAGGAAAATATGCAACTCACTTTGTTGTAAACGGCGACGAATGGCTCGTTCACGCAAATAAGGTTGCTTACAGAGTAAAGGACCAGAAATTTGTTGAGCTTCAGTTCAAAACTGTTGATACAATGAATGCCTTCTTCAAAGGCAAAATCGGTCCTGCAACACTTCCAAAAATGATAGGCTTGTCAAATATTAAGGAATTTGGTGCATTTATGATGGCACTCCTTAAAATGTCCGGCCTTTTAACAGCTACAAAACCACCTGAGAAGGAAGAGGATAAGCGCCTTACGGTTAAGTGCTACTTCTATCTTCTTTCATCAGGTATCAGCACCCTTAACAAGATGGGTCACGAAGCCATTCACGATTGGACATCAAAGAGCCCGGACCGTGTTTATGCATGGAAGGTTGACGGTGAGGATTCTGTTTCTGCTTACATCCGTATTAAGGCAGGTAAGAGTAAGGCAGGTCGTGGCGAGTACAAGCGTGCTCTTCCGTTCTTCACCATGCGCTTCAACAACCTTGACAGCGCTCTCGGTATTCTTATGTCCATAGACGATATGCTTGAATCTGTTCAGCAGGGTAAGCTCATCATGGAAGGTGCACCTGAATTTGGTGCACAGGTTGGTGGGTTTATGATGGAAATCGGCGATATGGCAAAATAATAATGCAAGCTGTGGCGAAGAAACCAATTTGCTGATTTCGACGTATAAGTAATACGCCTTCAATCAGCGAAATTGTATTCTGCATCCACATCTCACATCATTATTACCTTGACCGAAATATTATTTAACATAAAGGAAGGAGTTTTTACTTCTTCCTTTTTTGTCGTTTTTGCGAAGCCTGACCTTCTTGCACGCCAAAGGCGTGCAAGAGGGTCAGAGCTGTCGCAAATCTTTAAACTATCCTTCTATCTAAGT
>JAZSJL010000117.1:0-2270 GCA_045534355.1 Acutalibacteraceae bacterium | reverse complement strand
ATTTATCTTAATTTTTCCGACCCGTGGCCAAAGTCACGCCACGAAAAAAGAAGGCTCACCTACAGAACCTTCCTTGCAATATACAAGCAGATTTTAAGAGATGGTGGGGCAATCTATTTTAAGACGGACAACAGACCTCTTTTTGATTTCTCTCTTGAAGAATTTGAAGCTTTTGGCATAAGAACGGAAAAGCTTACCTTCGACCTTCACAATTCAGAGTACAACGAAGGCAACGTTATGACAGAATATGAGAAGCGCTTCTCCTCTAAGGGAGTGCCTATTAATAGGGTTGAGTGTTATTTTGATAACTAAGTTTGCCTTTCGGCAAGTGAAGTTCACTAAAGTGAGTGAGGTCACCTCGTAGTGAAGTTTGCTTCGCAAGTGATATTGGCAAACTTAACTTCACTTTACGCCGAAGGTGTAAAACTTCACTGTGATTTATCACAACTTCACTTTCGGCAACGCCAAAAACTTCACGTATAAATAAAGCGGGGGTTCTGACAGAGTATTATGAGTTGTACGGACCCTGCGAAGAAAAGTTTAAAACTATTCACGGGTTGCGTGTAACCAAAACCAAGAAAACAACAAGAATTTTAAAACAGTATTGCCCTAAAGAAATTTCAAAGCTGGAAGAGGAAAAGAAACCTGTTCACAGAAAAAGAAAAACACATCAAAAGAGAAAATAAAAAACCACCACTCAAGAGGAATTGAATCCTTTTGGGTGGTGAAGCTTTTAGTGATATGTACTTAAAAAATGATAAAAAAATAGCCACCCTACTGGGTGGTTACTTTGTTTGTGTCGGCATCGTCCTATTTTCCCAAGCGGCTTCCCACTAAGTATCTTCGGCGCTGTTGAGCTTAACTACCGTGTTCGGGATGGGAACGGGTGGACCCTCAACGCCATCAACACCGACTGCGAAGAACTGTTCGTCCTCCGAAGAACATTGACTATTATAGCAGAAAATAATCATTTGTCAACATCTTTTTTCAATTTTTTTGAAAAAATTTTTTTGTTGTATTAAAACAAGCATAATGAATAAATTTTGTGCAACTTTTTTACCCATAAACTGTTGATTATTAACATAAAATGTTGCATAATTATAATGTTAAATTGTGACAAGATATTTTCTTGTATCGGAGGATATGGAAATGGGTAAATACGCAATAAGCTATGATATCGGTACAACAGGCGTTAAAACCTGTATATTTGAATTAGGTAAATCGATTAAGCTTGTTTCAGCTGCATCTGAAGGTTATAACCTTTATGTTTTTCCTGATGGTGGCGCAGAGCAGGACCCACAGGAGTGGTGGGATGCAATGTGCTCCACAACTAAAAAGGTTCTTGATAAATGCGACGTAGACGTTAAGGATATTTGTGGTATCTCCTTCTGCTCGCAGATGCAGGGCCTTGTGCTCGTTGATGAAAATGCACAGCCGGTAAGACGTGCTATGAGCTATATGGACCAGCGTGCAAGAAAAGAGCTTAAAGAGGGTATTGCGTACGGCCCGCAGATTGCCGGTGCATTTATTCCAAAGCTTTTAAAATCTCTTATGATTACAGGCGCTGTTGCTGCCTCTGTTAAAGACCCTGTCTGGAAATATAAGTGGGTAGAAAGTAATGAACCCGAAAACTTCAAGAGGGTACATAAATGGCTCGACGTTAAGGAGTATTTCATTGCAAGAATGACAGGAGAGTTTTGTATGACTCACGACTCTGCCTTTGCTACTCTCCTTTATGATATTAAGAAAAACGAATTCAGCCCTGCAATGTGCAAAATGCTGGGCGTAAATATGAAGCATTTACCTGATATTAAAAATTCTGCTGAAAAAATCGGTGAGCTTCTTCCAACACCTGCTGCAGAGCTTGGTCTTGCACCGGGTACAGCCGTTTTCGGTGGTGGTGGCGATGCTTCACTTATCGGTGTAGGTGCAGGTAGCGTGGCAATGGGAGATACTCACGTTTATAGTGGTACGTCAGGCTGGGTGTCAACAGTTGTTGATAAGAGCATTGTTGATGCTTCTGCTATGATTGCTGCAGTTTTAGGCGCAGAGGTTGGCAGATACAATTACTTCGGTGAGCTTGAAACAGCAGGCAAGTGCCTTGAGTGGGTAAAGGACCACCTGGCACTTGACGAGATTGGCGTTTACCTTGAAAAAACAAACGTTACAGACGGCTACGAGGGTAAATATACAAGCCTTTATGACTATATGACAGAGGTTTGCAGTAAGGTTCCTGCAGGCTCGGGCGGTGTTATTTTCACTCCCTGGCT
>JAZSJL010000326.1:0-5881 GCA_045534355.1 Acutalibacteraceae bacterium | reverse complement strand
AGGTGTTTTTGACGGCGATGAGCCCGACTACAGGGAATTTGACGGTGTTTTAAGGGATATTCTCACCCTTTGCCCGGATGCACTTATATTCCCACGAATAAATGTTGCTATGCCTCAAAAGTGGCTGCAAAAGCATCCGTACGAAACAGTTGAAACAGAGCTCGGTGCAAGGGAATCCCTATACTCCGACTTATTCAAGCAGGACGGCACAAGGCTCTTAATTAAGCTGGTTTCTCACATAAGGGAAGCTGACTATGCCCACAGAATTGCAGGCTACCAGCTTTGTGGCGGCACCACACAGGAGTGGATGCACCACGACCTTTTCGGTTCTTATTCACCTATGGGAATGGAGAAATTCAAGGCTTGGGCATATAAAAAAAATGGTATTGTGGATATTGACACACCCTCAAAAGACGCTCTTGCCGATGGTCCATTGACAGACAACGTGCAGAAATATTTTGAGTTCTGTAACAGTGAATCTACAAAGACAATTGAGCACTTTGCAAGAAAGCTAAAGGAATATATAAGCAACGAGCAAATTGTTGGCGTTTTTTACGGCTACAATGCCTACGTAAGCAACTGCCTGTGGGGATTGCACGGTTTAAGAAAGCTGATTGACTCCCCATACATAGACTTTTTCTCCTCCCCCTGCTGCTACGACAGCAACAGACAGCTCGGTGTTGACTGGGGCGATATGATACCTGCCGATTCCCTTAAAGCACACAGAAAGCTGTACTTTGTGGAGTGCGATATAAGAACACACCTGACCGACAAGGTGCAGAACGCAAGACCGGGTATGTACCCCGAGGGCAAGTACCTTATGCACGATGCAAACGGAAGCAAGACTGTGTGGAGTGGCCCCGACAGCCTTGAGTTGTCTGTTTCTGCACTCCGAAAAGCATTTGCACACCAGCTAACCAAGGGCAACGGCATATGGTGGTTTGATATGTGGGGTGGATGGTACCACCACAAAGCTATTATGAACGAGCTCTCAAAAATGAAGGATGTTTTTGACTCTGCCAAGGAAAAGGAGCATGGCGTTTTCCCCTCTGCAGAGGTTGTGCTTTTCATTGACGAAAAAGCATATGCACGTGCACAAAAGGACAGCCCATTTTTGCACACGGTAAACCACCACCGAATCACAATGAGCCACACAGGTATACCCTTTGATACGTGTATGATAGAGGATGCTGAAATCGTTTTGAAGCGCTATAACTTTGCAATTTTCACAACTGCCCTTCACACAAAAGGTGGCAAAAAGGCACTCGGTTTATGTAAAAGCCTTGGCATACCATACGTTACCCCTACCGAGGATAAGCCATTTTACGTTTTAGATGAGTTGAGGGATATTCTTGTTTCCAACGGAATACATTGCTACAACACAGACGGAAACGTGCTATACTGTGGTAATGGGTATATAGGCATACATAAGATTGATGATTCTAAAACAACTATCACTCTGCCAGAAAAAAGAAAAATACGCCCCCTGCTTGATGCAGAAGGCGAATTTGAGGGTAACAGCATTACCGTTGACACACCTATGCACAGCACAAAAATATTTGAAATTATATAAAAGTAATGACCACTACAGCCGTAGTGGTCATTACTTTTATTTTATAAGTGGTACCTCGGTCATTCTTAGCTTTGCACAACCATATGGGTACAATTGAATTACCTGCTCCTCTGACAAAGGCTTGGTGCTTTTGGGCTTTGCAGCACACACGGAGCTATGCATTTTGTGTGTACCCCAATCGATTCTTTTTACCCTTGCCTCTATAGTAACAGGTGGGTTTTGGCTTGAAAACGGCACATGGGAAACCTCTGCCGGTACTACCTTTAGTGCCTTACTGCAATAGGCGTACTGCCACTCTGATTTCGGAATGAGTGAATAATCACAATACGGGAATTTACGTTCAACACCATCTTTAGTATATTCGTGCTGTTGGAGCTCATATTCAATAGGAATTGAGAAAATGAGTGATCCACACTTAACTGCCTTCAGGCTATTCGGTCTGTTTTCAAAGCAAGGCTGAACGCTGTACTCAACAACAAGCTTTTCTTCTGCACCTGCCTTGAAAGGAAAGACCATATCTAAGCTTGTATGCTTTTTACCGTTTACCTTGATATCCTTTGCAAATGATGGCACACGAATTGCAAAGCAGAAATCCTCCTTTGCTTTTACCGTATATGTAAACGTATTTTCAAACGGATAATTTGTTTCAAGGGTGATATTTGCCTTCCGGCAATCCAGGGCACCGGGAATCGGCACAGCACTTATAATCATAGCATCATCGTGCATAAAGGTACTCAATGCAAGCTTTGGCCATGCCTGATTGAAGTTTGCAGTACAGCAACCGAAGTTTGGTTCAAGACCAAACAGATGAGCTTCTGCACTATTTGTTCTGAAATGAGGTAATCCCTTAAGCTTCTTACAGGCAATCTGATTTACCATTTGGTCATATTGGTGAGTCCACATATCGTCGCTTATAGTTGCCGGCAGGGCATTGAAAGCAAGCACCTCAAGACGTTCTGCCCATTTATTGTCTCCTGTATAGGCGTACAAATGCTCATAGGAGTACATCTGCTCTGCAATAGCGCAAAGCTCTGTTCCCTGAATAGGTTTTCTGCCGGAAAGACACTCATCACCTGTAAAGCCCTCAAAAACTGTACCATGATACCTGTCAAGCACAGCACGAAGCTTTTCTGCTCTGTTTTCGTACGTCTCACCTGTCAGCTCGCAGTACAAAGCCTCATATTTAAACATCATACCAATATTAACTATGTGGTCCCTGTGTCTCCACACCTTTTGAGGAATACGCCAGCTTAAAGTGAATTTATTGTAGTCTGCACCTTGTTTTTTGAGAAGCCTTGCAAGGTCAATAAGCCAATCCTCGTTACATCTGTCATACACAAATTTGATGGCGATAAGCGTTTCATACCAGCGAGACTTTGCCCACTGGAAAAGATGAGTTTCACCATTTGAAAGCATTTGAAAATAGTTTTTGAGAGCCTTGTAGAGAACTGTGTACACACGCTCATCCTTTGAGCAATCGTACCACACAACAAGCACCTTGGAAATAAGCATAAGCGCCCAGGCATCGTACTTAGCTCTTTTGCTGTCCTCACAAGGACAAATCCAACCATCCGGCTTTTGATTTTCGATTATGGCATCAATAAACTTTTTCGCTCTTGCCTTCATATCAGCATCATTTAAAAGATATGCCAATGGGATAAAGCCATCCAACCAATAAGGAACTCTCTCCCATCCCTCTTTATTGCCACCAATCCAGGCGCTCTCTTTAACATCGGGCCACATTTTATCAAGGTGGCCACTAAGTCCGTCTGCCTGGATTCTGAGCTGTTTCTCAAGCCAACCTGACGGCTTGATTTCGTCTGTAGTATAAAATTCCCATTTACGCATAGGATTATCTCCTTACTGTGCTTTGATATCTTCATTATATATAATCCAAAGCTTAAATTCAACAATATTATGTGGAAACAGAGAACAATGTGTGATATAATCGGAGTATGTCAAGTGAATTTGATAAGTGAGTGTGATTTATTTGTCAATAAAGTTGTTTTTTAGTGCATTAATTAAATTTTTACTTGGTGTTATTCTTGTAGGTGCGTTAATATTCATACCTGCAGGCAGCCTCTCCTATTTTAACGGGTGGCTGCTTATGGGAGTTCTTTTTATTCCCATAACTGTTGCAGGAATTGTTATGATGCTAAAAAACCCCGACCTGCTAAAATCACGCCTTGAGGGTAAAGAAAAGCAAAAGGACCAGGATTTTGTTGTTAAGCTTAGTGGACTTATGTTCCTTGCAGGATTTATTGTAGCAGGACTGGGCTTTCGCTTTGGGTGGTACGTGTTACCCAAAGGCATCTCAATAGGTGCTTCGGTTGTATTTTTGGTTTCATACCTTATTTACGCTGAGGTTATGAGGGAAAACACATACCTCTCCCGTACGATTCAGGTGCAGGAAAATCAAAAGGTAGTAGATACAGGGCTCTACGGAATTGTAAGGCACCCTATGTATTTTGCAACTCTGCTTTTATTCTTAAGTATTCCTTTGGTGCTTGGCTCTGTGTATTCATTTATAATTTTCCTTTCCTACCCATTCATTATTGCTAAAAGAATCAAGGGAGAGGAAAAGCTTTTAGAAAATGAGCTCCCGGGCTACACAGAATACAAGCAAAAGGTTAAATACAGATTGATACCATTTATTTGGTAAGGAGGAAATCCAATGAAAAAGAAAACTAAAAAGAAAATCCAGATAATCAGAACACCAAAGGCTCCTGCTGTATTTTTTCTTATATTTGCACTAATGGGTATATTTTCTTCGCTTGGTGCTTTTATATTGCCGTTGCTCACGGAAGAAGCAAAATACAGCATTGAACAGGCTATATCATTTGCTTTCACAGGCATATCCTCCCTTGCCGTGTGCATAGTTCTCTTCACTAAAAAATATAATAATTCTCTCATTTACGCAATGATTGGATTGCTTGCATCAAACACCATTAACACATTCATATCACAAAACTTTTCCGCTTTGAATATTGCAAGCTTAATCTTTTACGTTCTTTTAATTGGCTTTACTTACATTATGGTAAATAATCAGGAAGCACCAATAAGAGAAACTCTCACGAAACTTCGCTTTGTACTCCCCACATATAAGCTTGTGCTTTTAATGCTGTCTTTATTTCAAACAATAAGCACGTTAACAGACATTCTTACACAACGTGGAGAGGTAACCGAAGCAATGAGTAACGCTGCTGTTGTTCTTCCTACACTTGCTTTTCTGCCAGCAGGATTATTGGAAATAATTTGCTACGCCTTATTGGTTAACTGGCTTGCAAACCCATACGAGAAGCAATAAGCTATGGTCAACTTAATTTATCTGAAATTTGACTTGTAAATCCCCAACTCAACCACCGGTATGTAGACTTTCCACACAAAAAAACATACACTTATTCTGAAAGGAGGCGCAATGCCAATGGACCAAGCTAAAATCGGAAAATTTATTGCACAATGCAGAAAGCAAAAGGGTCTTACTCAAATGCAATTGGCAGAAATTTTAAACATAACCGACAGGGCTGTTTCAAAGTGGGAAACAGGCAGAGCCATGCCCGATTCCTCTATTATGCTCGGGCTGTGCCAAATTTTAGAAATAAGTGTAAACGATTTACTATGTGGGGAGAGAGTTACAATGGAGAATTACAACAAAAAAAACGAAAGGCTTTTAATTGAATTAGCAAAACAAAAAGAAGAAGCAGATAAAAGATTATTAGGTATAGAGATATTAATTGGAGCGTTGTGCTTAACCGTTTTTATTGCTTTGACAATATTCGCCTCATACGTAGCAATGGAGGAAGGTTTGAGAGTTGCACTTATACTCATCGGATTGGCTCCTCTGTTGATTGCCACACCCTTTATGCTCAAAATTGAGCAGAGCGCAGGCTACTATGAATGTAAAGAGTGCAAACACCGATACATTCCAAAATACAGCACTGTTTTTGGGGCAATGCATATGGGAAGAACAAGATATGTGAAATGCCCTAAGTGTGGCGAAAGGACCTGGCAAAAAAAAGTTATAAGTAAGGATAAATAATTAATCTTAAAAACCAACGGAGTGGTGATTTGCCACTCCGTTGGTTTTTAAATTCATCAGCAACACTTATTGAAACATTAATAAATGTGTGTTATCATACCCATATAACTGCTGAAAGTAGGTATGTCTTATGAACTATATCAAATACGTAAACACGAAGCAGGGCTCTAAATCTCTGCACCGTTTTTCACAGGGTAACACCCTCCCTCTTGTGCAAAAGCCCTTTGGCTTTGCCGCATTCAGCCTACAAACCGAAACCTCAAGAGGTA
>JAZSJL010000107.1:0-5639 GCA_045534355.1 Acutalibacteraceae bacterium | reverse complement strand
TTGGCCCACAGAACGACATGGCTACGATCCGACTTATGTACAACCGTTGGGGTGAGCGCCACGGCTTTAAGGTTTCAACACTTGACTACCTTGATGGTGATGAGGCAGGTCTCAAGTCTGCAGTTATTCTCATTGAGGGTGAAAATGCCTACGGCTATATGAAGAGCGAAAGTGGTATTCACCGACTTGTTCGTGTTTCTCCGTTCGATGCTTCAGGCAGACGCCATACCTCCTTTGCATCTCTTGAGGTTATGCCTGAAATTGACGATAGCATAGAGGTTGATATTGCTCCTGAGGATATTAAAATGGACGTTTACCGTTCATCAGGTGCAGGTGGTCAGAAGGTTAACAAGACCTCATCTGCTGTTCGTCTTACTCATATTCCGACAGGTATCGTTTGCTCCTGCCAGGTTGAAAGAAGCCAGCACCAGAACCGAGAGGTTGCTATGCGTATGCTTAAATCAAAGCTTATTGAAATCAAAGAGCGTGAGCACCTTGATAAAATCAGTGATATTAAGGGCGTTCAGAAGGAAATTGCATGGGGAAGCCAGATTCGTTCATACGTGTTTATGCCTTACACTCTTGCAAAGGACCACAGAACAGGCTTCGAAAACGGTAACATAAACGCTGTTATGGACGGCGCTATTGATGGCTTTATCAACGCATACCTTAAGATGCAGGCTAATAAGGAAGATTAATCGGTAGCTATGGATATTAAAAAAGAATCCTTAAAAAAGCACTACGAGTGGCAGGGCAAAATAGAGGTAGTTTCACGTTGCCCCATTGAAACACGTGAGGATATGTCCTTGGCATATACTCCCGGCGTTGCAGAGGCTTGCCTTGTTATAAAGGATGATGTTAATAAATCCTTTGAATTAACAAGGCGCAGTAATCTTGTTGCCGTTGTTACCGATGGTACAGCTGTGCTCGGTCTCGGAGATATCGGTCCCGAAGCCGGTATGCCTGTTATGGAAGGCAAGTGCGCTTTATTTAAAGCCTTTGCAGACGTAGATGCTTTTCCTTTATGTATAAAAAGCAAGGCTGTAGACGAAATTGTACGAACAATTTATCTTCTGTCAGGCTCCTTTGGTGGCATTAACCTTGAGGATATTGCAGCTCCACGTTGCTTTGAAATAGAAAGAAAGCTTAAGGAGCTTTGTGATATACCTATTTTCCACGATGACCAGCACGGTACGGCAGTTGTTGTCCTTGCAGGGCTTATAAATGCCCTTAGAGTTGTGGAGAAAGACCTTGAAAGCGTTAAGATTGTTGTAAATGGTCTTGGTGCAGCAGGCACAGCTATTTCAAAAATGCTTATTGCTGCAGGCGCTAAAAATATGGTGCTTGTTGACAGGAGAGGTATTATCGATGAAAACGATGAGCTTCTCGGTGAAGAAAGACAAGCCCTTGCTACAATTACAAACCCCGAAGGTCTTACAGGTGATTTAAGCGTTGCTATAAAAAATGCAGACGTGTTTATCGGTGTTTCTGCACCGGGTATACTTACCGAAGAAATGGTAAGTACAATGAATGGGGATGCAATTGTTTTTGCAATGGCTAACCCTACACCCGAAATAATGCCCGATAAGGCAAGGCGAGCCGGTGCGAGGGTTGTGGGCACAGGACGCTCGGATTTCCCTAATCAGATTAACAATGTGCTTGTTTTCCCCGGGATATTTAAAGGTGCACTCTCATGTGGTGCAACTACCATTACAGATGAAATGAAGGTTGCAGCAGCATATGCTCTTGCAAATCACATACCACCGGAGGAGCTTAACGAGGAAAATATTATTCCTTCTGCTCTTGATAGGTGTGTTGCTTCTGAGGTTGCAGAGGTAGTAAAAGGGGTTGCTATAGAGCAGGGTGTAGTAAGAAAATAAAAGATAGTTAATATAACAAGAGCCGTGCAAATTGCACGGCTCTTATATTATATATAATAGTATATAAGCTTTTATAGAAACAAAACCGAGTGTTCATCTGAACACTCGGTTGGTTTATATTATATGGAATTTATCAAAATCAATTAACGCCTGCTGCACCGATAATTCTGAGGATAAGGTTAATGTACTCAAAAATAACGATGAGGAAGTGGTAGTTAGCAAATGCTGTGTTGAACTTAGCAGAACCCATAACGTCCTTTGTAAGGGTTGCGCCACAGTCGATACATTCTACAGATGCTGTACCATTGCCTACGAAGGTAGCGTCATTGTTTGATTCCCAAGCCTCTACCTGGTTGCCGTCTTCGTCAAGAACAGGATTGCCGTACTCGTCAACAGCAAGTTTTGGTCTGTGTGGAAGGGCATTCTTAGCATTACCACAACCATTACATACGATTGCGTGGTAACCAGGCTTGTTAGCTGTGTACTTATCTGTTGTGATTGAAACAGGGCCTGTTGACCAGTCGTGCTCAACAAGAACAGGTATAGTGCTGAGTCTGATTCCCTTGAAGAAGATAGCAATTTCCTTTGTGTCTACTGTAAGGTGCTCATCGAAATCAGGGTAAGTAACGAAAGCCTGCTTTGTAGCATTGCTGAAAGAAACTGTGCCTGAAACATCAGCTGTTGTAACAATATCGATTGATGTACCATCGAGATCGATGAATTCTGAATCGTAGTAGTACATCTTGTCAGATGCTTTGATGTTGCTGTAGCTCTTTATTGTTGGGAAAGAATCAATTGAAACAACAGGAGAAAGCTTTGATGTAGGAATTTCTGCACCACCAAGGTCGATGCCGATATCAGGTGGAGCTGAGAAGCCGTCAATAATAACCTGATAAGAAAGCTCACCAAACACCTCTTTGTCAGCAAACTCAATGTCGAAGGTGATGTCGAAAGCACCATCACGATACTTTGTAACTTCCTCGCCATCGCTGTTCTTTTCGGTGTAAGGAGCAAGAGCCTCGAACAATTCTTCTTTGTTCTCCTCATCGTAGATGATTTCTGTGCCGTTGCTGCCTATCCACTTAATTTCTTTAACTGTGTATGTATTATCAGCAGTTGAGCCATCCATAGGAACAACGTTCTTATCGATAACGTCAACAGATACATTAAAAGGAACAAGAGCGCCTGCTCCACCTGTAAATTTATCTTTGTCGCTGATACCGATTTTTATTGTCTGTGAAATTACATATTCAGGAGCCTTTGTCTCTGAATCCTCTGCGCTAACAGCAACGCTTGTGAAGCTGAAAAGCATTATAGCAACAAGGAGTATTGAAATAATTTTTTTGCTCATTTTGGTGCCTCCTTATCTGATGCCTGCTAAGAACTGAATGAGTGTAACGAGAATCGCAGAAAGATATGTAAGAATTGTATTCTCTGTTTCGGTGTAGTCACCGGTGAAAATAGAGTTAAACTTTTCTGTACCGGGAATCTTTCTTGTGATTTCTGCCTTGCAATCATCGCAAACGCCTGTTTCACTCTGCTGAATGAAAAGACCACCGTCGTCATTTGGAATGTACTCTGAAACGTTGTGTGCTGAGAAGGTAACCTCATCTACAATGCCACAACCGGTGCAGTTTCTGCCGTGGTAGTTGTTGTCGAAGCAAACTGTGTCGCCCCAAGTATGAGTAACGTCTACCGTAACAATAGCAACAAGCTGTTCATCATAGTAAATAGAAACATCTGTTGTGTAGAGTGTATAGCCGTTTTCGTCCTTTGCAACGTTGTTTTCGTCGAGCATAACAACGTCTGTTGTGCTGAGCAGCTCGTTAAGAGCCGGTACGAATTTGAAGCTTGCATTGTCAGGAGTGTATGCAACCTCTTCTCCGTCTACTGAAACTACAATACCATATGGGTTGAAGTATTCAGCGTCTGTGTATGCTGTGATGATTGGTCCGCTTACAAGTGTAGGTGCAGCAGCACTTACAGATGATGCAAACGGAACAAGAAGCATAATTGCTACCAACAAAACAGCAAGTGTTCTTTTTGCTTTCATGATAAATTCCTCCATAGTTGTGTTTAGTATACACTATTAGTAACGATATTATATCACAAAGTTTCGCAAATGTAAATACACAAAATATAGGTATTTTATTATATATATTGTACAATAGTGTACATATATTGAAAAAACACATTTTTTGGCAAAAAACGGTTTTTTGGCGAAAAAGGTTGACTTGCAAAAAAACTGTTATATAATTTTCTTACAAATTCAAATATACAATCCAAGGAGATATTGGATTTTCTGGGTGATAAAATGATTATTAAAGGTTTTCAGAAGCTTACTTTGTTGGATTACCCCGGTAAGGTCGCTTGTACTGTGTTTACCGGCGGATGTAATTTCAGGTGTCCGTTCTGCCACAACGCTTTACTTGTGACGGAAATGGATGACATAGAGTATACGGAAAAAGAGATTTTTCAGCATCTCGAAAGACGCAAGGGTGTAATCGAAGGGGTAGCCGTTACAGGTGGCGAGCCACTTCTTCAAAAGGATATTGAAAGATTTTTGTATGAGCTCAGGTGTGCAGGTGTCAGCGTAAAGCTGGATACAAACGGAAGCTTCCCTGAAAAGCTTAAGGATATTCTCGACCTTGGTCTTGTGGATTACGTTGCAATGGATATTAAAAACAGTAAGGAGAAATATGCCCTGACAATCGGCTTGCAGTCATTTGATATAAGCACGGTTGAAGAAAGCATAGAGCTCCTGCGAAATAGTGAAGTAGATTACGAATTCAGAACAACAGTAACCTCTAATTTTCATACTGTTGAGGATATGCGAAGCATTGCACAATGGCTACAGGGCTCACCAAAGTATTTCTTGCAGAACTTTGTTGATTCAGGCATGCTTATTGACAGCACCTGCAAGGGTGTATCTAAATCAGAAATGCAGGAGATGCTTTGCGCTGTAAGGGAGTTTATTCCTACAGCAGAGCTAAGGGGCATATAAGCCGCAAAAACAGAAAAAAACAGTTGATGACCACTATATCTTGTGTTTGCACACACAAGATATAGTGGTTGATTTTTTCTGAAAAAGCAATATGAAGTAAAAGTACACAAATAAGCATATGCAACTATGTGCATTATTAACAGAAATCAACAAAAGACATTCAATATATTGTGTTTATGCAAAAAAATAAATTTAAAAAAACACTATATATTGTGTGTTTAGCTATTGACAATGTACAATATATCTGTTATTATCTTTTACGCAACGTCGAGAGGGCATTATGCTCCTGTGGATGTTATATGTTATGTTAAAAACATTATAAAAAATATTTAAGAAAGAAGGAGAAATATGTATCAGGTTATTAAACGAGACGGCAAAATCTCAGAGTTTACCATTGAGAAAATTGCTATCGCTATCAGACAGGCATTTGAGGCTTGCAACAAACAGTACAACGATAATATAATTGACTTCCTTGCTCTTAAGGTTACAGCAAACTTTGAACCAAAGGTTTCAAATAATCTTATTGCAGTTGAAGATATTCAGGACAGCGTAGAGGCAGTTCTTGTTCAGGCAGGCTACGCAGATGTTGCTAAGGCATACATTCTTTACAGAAAGAACCGTGAGAAAATCCGTAATATGAAATCAACAATCCTTGACTACAAGGAGCTTGTTGACAGCTACGTTAAGGTTACTGACTGGCGTGTTAAGGAGAATTCCACAGTTACATACTCTGTTGGTGGTCTTATTCTTTCAAA
>JAZSJL010000062.1:0-6815 GCA_045534355.1 Acutalibacteraceae bacterium | reverse complement strand
GATAATATTAAAGTGTTTTAATACGTGTATTTGAGGTGAGATTTTGAATACTAATTCAGTTATCTTTTTCACGGATAATAAAGAGAAGCACTCTGCTCTTATAGAATTGCTTGAGCTTAATACAAATCTTAGTCTATGCACATATTCCTCAGACTCCTGGACGGATATCGATTTCTATGCAAAAGGAAATATCTGTTTTGTTATGGATGAGATTCCTCACACCAAGGAGTCTACCTGGATTTTATCTAAGCTGTCAGACGGAGGGCTTTTTGCTGAAATCCCTATTCTTTTTACCTCCTTCGATGCAATGTATGAATTCGAGAAGTCGGGCTTTGCCTCCTTTGCTTACGATATTTTTCCCGAGCCCTTCGATTACGAATTGGCGTACAGGCGTTTTCAGAATATTTCCGAAATTCGTCAGCTTAAGCTACAGATTGTTAATCTTTCACAAATACATTCAAAGCGTATACTTAACCAGGCTAACAAGCTTAAGGCTCAAAATGCAAGAATGCAGACCATCAACTATGACCTTGTTGAGCTCCTTGTTGCCGCTATTGAGAGCCGTGACCTTGAATCAGGTCAGCATATTAAAAGAATCCGTTATTTCACAAAGGCATTAGTAGATGCCGTAATGACTTCTTGTCCTGAGTATGAAATCACTAAAGAGCAGGCAGAGTTTATTTACTACGCTTCCTCTGTTCACGATATTGGTAAAATTGCTATACCCGATGCTATTATGCTTAAGGCAGGCAGGCTCACACAGGATGAGTTTGAGATTATGAAAACTCATACCACACGTGGCTATGCACTTCTTAATATGCTTGACGGTATTGATGCAGAAAATCCATATTTCAAATACTGCCAGGAGATTTGCTACTACCACCACGAAAGGTGGGATGGCAGAGGCTATCCTTGTGGTCTTGTTGGTGATGAAACACCAATATCTGCACAGATTGTCGCTGTGTGCGACTGCTACGATGCTTTAACGAGCCACCGTACATATAAATCTGCAATGACTCACAGCGAGGCTGTGGACTTAATACTTGCAGGTGGCTGTGGTCAGTTCTCGCCAAAGCTTATGAAGTGCTTTGAGGCTGTTTTACCTGAGTTTGCCCGTATTGAAAATGAGCTTAAAAGTGAAGCAGTAAAGCCTGCTGAGGATGCTCATTCATATAAAGCAGAGGCAGGTCTTTCAAATCTCCAAAATCGTTCACAGAGCTTTACAGACTGCGAGGAAAGTGTTTTATCCGGACACGATATTATTTTTGAGGCAAATATCAAAAAAGGCTACTTCAATCTTGTAAGAGGTGAGTGGACCTGGCTTTTCCCGTATGTGCCCAAAAACTTTACCGAGGCGATTGCACAGTGCTTGCGTATTTGCCACCCTGCAGATGCGGCAAGGTTTGCCACAAAGGTTAATATTGAGGCATTCTCCGAGCTTTGTAAGGCTGGTAAGAGGAGAACACGTGTTGAGTTCAGGGTTATTCGTGAGGGTGTTGAATACCTTGCTGTTGGCTTTATAATTTTTGTGCCTGATGAAGAGGGTAACCTTGTTGGCTTGAATGGTATTTTCAACATTTACGATAATGACGAGGTGCTTTCAGATATCAAGCGTGGCTTCGGCGTTACTGACTCCTTAACGGGCTTGCCTCTCCAAAAGCAGTTCGAAATAGATGTTAATTCCTATTTAAAAGATAATATCCAATCTAAAAACTTACTTATTCATATTGATATTGATAATATGAGCACCTGCAATAACATTTTTGGTTATGAATATGGCAACGTGCTTATCAAGGAGTTTGCTTCAAAGCTCCGTGGTGTTTCAAGTAAGGATAAAATCATCGGTAAGGCTGCATCTGATAAATTCTATTTGTTTGTCAAAAACGTTACAAATCAGGTTGAGGTTGCCGTGTTTATCGAGAACCTTCATAATCTTTTAAAGAAGCCCTATAAAACAGCTACAGAATCAGGTGTATTTACTGCTTCAATGGGTATTGCAAGGTACCCAAATGACGGTAAGGATTTCAAGAGCCTTGCAATTGCATCTGAATTTGCTGCAAAAACTGCAAAAATGAATGGTGTTAGCTCTTATGCCTTCTTCAATGTAAATATGCAGAGCCTTGCTTCATATTCGGTTGCAGAGGATGGCTTTGGTGCAGATAAATCAAAAAAAGATTATGAGCCTCGCTTTACACCAATTGTAGACGCTAAAACAGGTGAGTTGATTTGCTACGACTATATGCCTTTCTTTTCTATCAATTCTTCTGCAACAGTTTCACCTGAAGCTTTTTATGAAATAAATAAAAAAGATAAAAACGCAAAGAACCTGTGTATCGTTTCTATAAAAACCTTGATGTATATGCTTATAGGTTTACGTAATTCCGGAAAGAAAATCCCACCTGTTTCGGTTTACACAGTTTTCTCCGGTGAGGATATACATTCACTTTTGCAGGAATTGAAGATATTTGTTTCCGAAAATGATTGTAAGGATATAGATTTAACTATACTTTTACCACAGAATATTCTTGAAGACGTTAACTTGAGCAGACTGAAGAATATTTCAGGCTATATTCACAAGCTTGGCTTCAAATTAGGTGTGTATTTGCTTGGTGCAAAGTATATTCACAACTACTGCCATATATACGATATTTTCGACAGGTACGTTGTTAAATCTGAATATATTGCCCACGCTGTTTGCTCAAACGGTAACATTGAATATTGTGCAGACACACTTGCTATTTTGAAGAAATTTGTCAGTGTGTTAACTGTTCCCAATGTTATTCCTGATTATGAAAAAGAATTGATGTTTAAAGCAGGTTTTTCCGATTTCTCTGTTTCAGAGCAGTCTATTGAAGGCTTTCAGACGCTTGTTAACGACTATAAACAGCGTGGTGTTAAGAGGGTTGAGAAAAATAAGGTTGTTCACAACTCTGTTGCTCCACTGGATGCATCCGTTGCTATGCACGACATTATAAATGGTCGTATGGTGCTTATGAGCTACGATATAGCTCGTCAAAGGTTGAGTGTTACACCGAATGCCTCAAAGGTATTAGGCTACGACGTATACAGCTCTTTAGACAAGGAGCGTTCGCCATCTATTCTCAGCGCTGTTCATCCGGATGACGTTCAGCTTATTTCCGAAAAAATTTCACAGGCAAGAATGAATCTCGGTATTGTTATTTTTGAGGCGAGAATAGGCACGGGACATAACAGAGATATATTTAAAAAGTTCTGCATAACAGTTATTTGCTGTGTTGACGATATGGGTACGCCTGTTCGTTTACAAATAACTCTTATGGAGGTTTTAGAGTAAGCCTCTGAAGTTCTCTAACAGCCTTTTTTCTATTCTTGATACGTATGAGCGTGAAATGTTCAGTTTTTTTGCTACCTCACGTTGGGTGAGTGGCTTTTCACCATTCAAGCCGTAGCGTAAAACTAATATTTCCTTGTCTCTGTTTTGTGGCATTGCTTTGATAAGCTTTGTTAAAGCAATCAGCTTACTTTGGGTATCGATTTCATCAACTATTGTGTCGTCTACGGCAATTATGTCCATAAGAGTCAAAACATTTCCTTCGTTGTCAGAATCGATGGGGTCATCAAAGGATATTTCACAGCTTTGCTTTTTGGTCCCTCTGAAATGCATTAATATTTCATTGTCGATGCATCGGGCACAGTAGGTCGCAAGTCTGACCTTTTTATCCGGCTTGTAGCTGTTAATACCCTTAATTAAACCGATTGTGCCGATTGAAATTAAATCATCCTGGTCAATGTTTTGCGTGTAATACTTTTTTACCACGTGTGCAACAAGGCGCAGATTGTGCTCTATGAGGAGCCTTCGAGCTTCCTCGTCACCTTGCATAAAACGCTGTATTGCTTCATCCTCCTCTTTTTTTGATAGTGGCTTGGGGAAGGTGCTGGTATCCGTTACGTGCAGAATGAAATAAATTAAATTACTGAAAAGCAAGAGTATATTCATTAAATCACCTCAGTTTTTTAATAATATATTCCTGCTTACTATAGGACTTGCAAGTCCGTAAAATTTTGTGAGGTTTTATGAAAAGGATAGAACAATATCGCAATACAATCCGTGCAACTGCAATAACAGTATTTTGTCTTTTGTCAACTGTTGCATATTACATTGTTTGGAGCAATACCTACAACCCCGATTTTGACAACCCCTACAGCGATAAGGGTAGGCTGTTTATTATGGGTGTGTATTTTGCAGTTTTGTTTGTAACAAGCCTTATTATGGGCTTATACAGAATAGATGAGCTGCGAAAGAGCGAGCTTATTTTCTATGAAACTATAGCGCTTATATTCTCCAATGCAATTGCATATGCGCAGATTTGTCTTATTAAAGCTGTTATTGCTCCTGTTGAGGGTATGCTTCTTATTTTGCTCATTGAGATTGCAATACTCGTTGTGTGGACGTTTATTTCTTCTGCTGTTGTTGAGGCTCTCAGCCCACCTGAGAAGCTTCTTATTATATACGGCAGCCACCTTGCAACAGAAATTGTTTATAAAATGAGTAAAATGGAGGATAAGTTTGTTATCTCTGAATCAGCAAACGTTGATGAGGGCTATGACAAGCTTGTTCAAAGAATAGATAGATTTGAGGGCGTCATTATCTGCGACGTGCCTGCAAGACTCAGAAACGACATTCTTAAGTACTGCTACCAGCAGAACAAAAACGTTTACGTAATCCCCAAAATTTCTGATATTATTATCAGAAGTGCATCTGATATTACTTATTTTGACTCACCGATTCTTAAATGCTCTTCAACAGGCCCCACCGTTGAGCAACAGGCTGTCAAAAGAATTATCGATATAGTAATGTCTTTGGTAGGAATTGTTGTTCTTTCACCTGTAATGCTCCTTGTAGCAATTGCAATAAAGCTTTACGATGGTGGACCGGTTTTCTACAAGCAGAAGCGTTGCACTAAGAATTTAAAAACATTTGATATTTTAAAATTCAGAAGTATGGTTGTGGATGCTGAAAAGGATGGCCCTCAGCCTGCTGTGGATAACGATAAAAGAATAACGCCTATCGGTAAAATCATTCGTAGCTTCAGGTTAGATGAGCTTCCACAGTTATTTAATATTTTAAAGGGTGAAATGTCTGTTGTGGGCCCGAGACCTGAAAGAATTGAGCACGTTGCAGAGTACTCTGAGGAAATTCCCGAATTTGTAAACAGGTACAAGGTTAAGGGTGGTCTTACAGGCTACGCTCAGGTTTTTGGTAAATACAACACGTCTGCTTACAATAAGCTGAAAATGGATTTGATTTACATACAAAACTACTCCTTGTTCCTTGACTTTAAGCTTATACTTATGACAGTTAAGATTCTCTTTAAGAAGGAGAGTACGGAGGGCTTTTCGGTAAAACGAAAAAATCAGAAATAAGTAATTAAAAATAAAGGTTTTTAAAATGAATTTATATTATATGATTCTTGCCGGTGGCGTGGGCTCACGAATGAACTCACCGGAACTGCCAAAGCAATTTCTTAAAGTAGGCGATGTGCCTATTTTGGTCAGAACAATCCGAAATTTTGAGGAGTTTGGTACCTTCAGAGCAGGTGTTGTGTGTTGCCCTGTGGATTGGGTGGAATACACAAAGGCAACTTTGATGGAATATGGTATTTCCTGTGATAATGTTTATGTAATTCCCGGTGGCAAAAACAGAAACGGCTCTGTCAAAAACGGATGTCGCTTTTTAACAGAGCGCTTTGAGGTAAGGGATGACGACGTTATTCTTACTCACGATGCTGTAAGACCGTTTATCGATGCCCGTATTATCAAGGATAATATTGATGCAGTTGTTGAATATGGTGCTTCAAATACGGTTATGCCTGTGTATGATTCCATAATCCGTAGCTCAACGGGTATGTTTTTTACCGAGCACCTTCACAGAAGTGAGCTTTACAGGGTGCAGACTCCACAAAGCTTCAGGTTAGGTGAGTTAAATAATGTTATCAACTCTCTCTCTGAAAGTGAGCTTGCAGAGTATACAGACGTGGCATCCATATTTGCCGACAGAGGCTATCGTGTTCGCCTGGTTGAGGGTAAGGACGTAAACATTAAGCTAACAACTCCATTTGATATGGCAGTTGCACAGACTATAATAAACAATACCCCTTAACTTGTATATTCTTCGACTAATAACGCTAATTCCTCAACTGATTTTGCATATATTCCGTTTTTGAGTGATCTTATATCATTCGTGGGTAAAGAATCGGTCAGAATATTATAAACCTCTACAGGCTCTGCCTTGTTTACATCAAACAGGGCAATATATCCGTTGTGGTCTGCCAGCTTGTATTGGTAGATGTTAGTTTCGTTATTTATTGTTTCTGTTTGTTTTGCTGTGTTTTTATTGGGTAACTGAATAATTATTGCTATAAATCCAAGAAATAGAGCAATACAAATAAACAAAAATCTTTTCATATAATTAATCACCACTTTTTGTTACCATTTTTAACGAAAAGCGATGTTATTATTCAAATATTTCACTATAATTTTTGCTGTTATTGAGGAGGAATCCTGATGAAAGACAAAAAAGCTAAAAAGCCATTACCTTTTTTATCAAATCTAAAAAAAGGTAGTGCAAAAAAAAGCCGTAAACCGAAAAAGGAACGTCCAAGGCTTAAAAAGTTCTTGCGTGTTGCTATAGTTGTTTGCAGTATTATGCTCATATGTGGCATTGTTGCCGTTGGCTACGTGTATAATTTTGCTAATGAATACATCAACGGTGACAAAAAGGTTGACCTTGACGTTTACAAGGCTAACCAGGCGCAGACAAGTCGGATCGTAGCCAT
>JAZSJL010000161.1:0-3820 GCA_045534355.1 Acutalibacteraceae bacterium | reverse complement strand
TGGCCATTAGTATTGTCTTCCTAAGACCGCTTGGCCTCCGACTTAGCTTCGATGATGGCGTTTGCCAGGATGAAAGATTTATTGAAATACTAAATAAATATAATCTTAAGGCAACCTTTAACCTTAACTATGCTCTTTTAGGGTTAGAGGGGCAGCTTATTATTAACGAAAAAAGAATTAACCACACCAAAATATCTCCCGATAAAGTAAAGGAGCTATATGCAGGCCACGAGGTTGCTTCCCATACGTTGACACATCCGTTTTTACCGGAGCAGGAGGATGCTGTTGTTATTCATCAGGTAGAGGGGGACAGGCGTGCTTTATCTGACCTTGTAGGCTATGAGGTGAGAGGCTTTGCATATCCCGGTGGTGGTGTCAACAGTAATGCAAGGCTTGAAAAGCTCCTTGCAGAAAACACAAATGTTGAATATGCAAGAACAACAGTGCCCACGTATAATTTTGATTTGCAGAGCCGTCTGCATTTGTTTAACCCTACCTGTGCGCTTCTGAAGGATAAGGGCGAGCTTTTGTCCTTGTGGGAGAGGTTTGTTTCAACCGAGGCAGAGAATATTCAATTGTTTTATATCTGGGGTCATACCTATGAGCTGGATGTAAATGATGATTGGCAGTTCTTTGAGGATTTCTGTAAGCTTATAAGCAATAACGAGAATGTGTACTATTGCACAAATATTGAAGCTTTTGATTATATAAAAAGTAAAAATATTTAAGAAAAACTATTGATTTTTTAAATGCCTTGTGATATTATACTAAAGTCTATGTGTGCGTTGTTACCCTTATAGGTGTCAACGGCAATTAATGGCAACATTAAAGCTGGCGGTCCGCTGCGATTTTATCGGTATGAACGCTTGAAAAAAACGGAGGATTATTATGGACGCATTAAAACTCATTGCACAGGACAGCCTTAAGGCTGAGAAGCCTTCATTCGAAATCGGTGATACTATCCGTATCGGTGTTAAGATTCGTGAAGGTGAGAGAGAAAGAATTCAGGAGTTCGAAGGCACAGTTATTGCTAAGAACGGTAGTGGTATCTCTGAAACATTCACAGTTCGTCGTGTATCATACGGCGTAGGTGTTGAAAGAGTATTCCCAATCCACTCACCAAACGTTGCAGAAGTAAAGATTGTTCGTCGTGGTAAAGTACGCAGAGCAAAACTCTACTATCTTCGTGACAGAGTTGGAAAGGCTTCTAAGGTTAAGGAAAAAATCGGCTGATTATTATAGTCGGGAGAGTAGGGCAGATATGTATATCTGCCCTTTATTCTTAATTATTTGTTAATTTTTTTAATATGCCTTTTATTTGAATGAAATAAGGTGTATAATGTATAAATGATGTATAACACTTTAAGAGGTGAACGCTATGCACAAAACAGAGGAGTACAGCATTTCGCTCCATTCGGAAAACGAGGCTACTCAAAAGAAAACGGCTCCTAAAAAGAAGCTTACTATATTCGAGGTCTTTGAAGCAAGTGTAGCAGCTATCGTTGTTGTTACAATTCTCTTCCTTTTCTGCTTCAGGGTTTTCAGCGTTGAGGGCCCATCAATGAAGCCAACTCTCCAGCCCAACGACAGAATAGTAGTTTCTCACATAGGCTACCAGCCAAAGCAGGGCGATATAGTTGTTATCGCAGGCACAAAGGATGACGATAATCCTATTGTAAAGCGTGTTATTGCTGTTGCAGGAGACGTTGTTGATATAAACTTCACTACAGGCGTTGTTACTGTAAACGGCAAGGAAGAGCGTTTTACCGATGAATTGACAACACAGCAGGCAGACATAGCATTCCCTCTGACAGTTCCCGATGGCACAGTTTTTGTTCTTGGTGATAACAGAGGTGTTTCTCTCGACAGCCGTTCAAGCAGAGTGGGTTGTGTAGATGAAAGAGAAATTGTCGGTAAGGTTTTATTTAGAATTTTCCCGTTTGGGGATATGAAGGTTGAATAATTATGAGTGATAAGAAAAAAGCTTTCAAAAACGATTCGGTTTTTGAGCCTGTGGATATAGACGAAGCAACCATCGGCACATCCGATGAGTCTTTCGTTACAGAGGATGTTTTTGCTGATGTAGAGGCACCTGTCAGCGAGTCAACCGTTTCTTCTACAGAGGAAGAGGTTCTTGCAGTATCTGATATTGAAACCGGTAGCAAAAAAGGTAAAAAGAGTTTTTATCTCACAGTCTATGATTTCGTTTCAATCATAATGACGTCGTTCATTGTTGTTGCTATTGTGTTTTCGTTTGTTTTCAGGGTTGTTGGTGTGGACGGTGAGTCAATGACAAACACTCTTCAACACGGTGATATGCTTTTAACTGTGAATAAGGCAGAGTACGTTCAAGGTGATATTGTAGTTATAACTCAGGAAACATACTTTCAGAAGCCACTTATCAAGCGTGTAATCGCCGTTGGTGGTCAGACCGTAGATATTGACTATGCAACAGCAACCGTCTACGTTGACGGTGTTGCTCTTGATGAGCCATATGTTCGTGAAAGCTTTATGGTGAAAAAGGGCGAGTATCGAGAGTTCCCGTATCAGGTTCCTGAAGGCCACCTTTTCTGTATGGGCGATAACAGAAACGGCTCATCAGACAGCCGTGCTGATATTGTAGGCCCCATAGACGAAAGAGAGATTTTAGGTAAGGCAATAGTACGAGTAATGCCTTTCGGTGATTTTGATATTTACGCTTATGAATGATACACAAAAACAAGTAGTTCAATGGTTTCCGGGCCATATGGCAAAAACTCGCAGGCTTATCAAAGAGAGCTTGCCGTTTGTGGACCTTGTAACAGAAATCGTTGATGCACGAATACCTATGAGCTCATCAAACCCCGAGCTTGAAGAAATGATTGGCAGCAAACCAAGAATAGTTCTTCTTAATAAGTGTGACGTTGCCGATGAGAAGGCAACACAGCTTTGGGTGGATTTTTATAAATCAAAGGGCGTTTACGCTATTCCTGTTGATTGCCGTACAGGTAAAGGTCTTAACGCTTATTTACCACTTGTACGCAACGTGCTTAAGGATAAAATAAAAAAGAATACCGAAAAGGGTATGGTAGGTAAGCCGTTAAGAGTAATGGTGGTCGGCATACCTAATACAGGTAAGTCCTCCTTTATAAACAGAATGGCAGGCAGGAACAGGGCAAAGGTAGCCGATAAGCCGGGAGTTACCCGTTCAAATAGCTGGTTTGCAGTCGGTAGTGGCATAGAGCTTTTAGATACACCGGGTGTGCTCTGGCCAAAGTTTGAGGATAAAGCAGTAGGCGACAAGCTTGCTTTTATTGGCTCTATTAAGGATGAAATTCTTGATAGTGAAACAATGGCACTTCGCCTTATCACTTTCTTGAAAAATGATTATCCCGAAAGACTATCGGAGCGCTTCAAAATAGCAGATTTTGCAGATAAAGAGGATTACGAAATTCTCGAAATGATTGGTCGCAAGAGAGGTATGCTCATTTCCGGTGGCGAAATAGACTATGAAAGAGCTTCCGTTATGCTTCTCGATGAATATCGTGCAGGTAAATTAGGCAGACTAACTCTTGAATTTCCTTAATAATTATTATAAAATAGCCTTAGATGATTTATCTAAGGCTATTTATTTTTTGAGGTGTTTTTATGCTTGATTTTTCATATGAAACAGAAGCCCACGAAAAAGGCTTTGCTGTTGTTTGTGGTGTGGATGAAGCAGGTAGAGGTCCACTTGCAGGGCCTGTTTTTGCTGCCGCAGTAATCTTACCTGATAACTATACTCACGAGATTCTCAATGACTCTAAAAAGCTTTCGGAGAAAAAGAGAGATATTGTTTTTG
>JAZSJL010000104.1:0-3674 GCA_045534355.1 Acutalibacteraceae bacterium | reverse complement strand
GTATTCCGAGGAATATACTCTCCTTTTCCTTTGTGTATAATCGGAACGGTGGGTGGTACCATAGCTGTTGTTATTCTTCAGTTGGATAAGACAACCGTAAGGGTGGGATTGTAGCCCACCCCAAAAAATAAATACAAAGTGGGACGGCTAAAATCCGTCCCTTACAATTTTCATTATTTGTTTTTTACCGTGGTGTACCATCCACCATTCCGTGCAAACTTAATTTATATATTAAACTGGTCACCCGTGGTACAGATTATTGTAATAACAGCTCTATTGAAGAATGGTCCCCCTTCCTCCACGCCTTTGGCGTGCAAGAAGGTCAGGCTGTCGCTATCTGCTATCTGCTAACTGCTAACTGCTATTTGCTAACAGCTAATTGCTGTCTGCTTCTTACTTCGCCTCAAACATCAGAACAATTGCTTTCTCACCTTTGGGAAGCTCAAGCGTATACCCCTCATTCATAAGCTGTTCGCCTGTTAAGGTGTAGGTCTTTTCGGGAGCATCTATATCGTAAAGTGTATATTCCTGTGTAGGAATAAGACCGTTTAATTTTACTGTATACTCCTTATCATTCACCTTTGCTCTTTTATAAACGAGAGCCATACCTCGGGTTGCATCCTCTGTAGAGAACTGCATTGCAAGTATTTTGTCCTTATCGAAGCTACCAAAATCAAGTGGATAGTACTTTTCACCCATCAGCGCTCTCTGCTCACTGTGGAAGCTGAAATCCGGGTGCTGGTGTGAGTAAAAATCCATAAGCATAAGTGGCATAATAGCAGACCGTGCAGCATATTCATCCTGCATATAAAGGTTGGCACCCGAAATTGGCAACCAGAATGATATGCCGTAGGTATGTGACTGTGTTGCATCGAACAAATCGCTGTGGTATGCACAGTTATAGTCGCTTCTCCAGAATGGAATACTGCGATATGTCATTTCCAAATCAAGTCGCTTACCACCTGAAGCGCAGTTGTCTATTATAAGACCCTCTATATTCTCGCTAAGGTAGTCAAGGAAACGATAAAGGTTTGTTATGTAGTGATTTTCACATATACCTGTTCTGCCGTCGTAGTATTCAGCATCTGCCTTTTGCCAATATTGGAGTGGGGCAAAGTTGAAATCCTGCCTGTAAACGGTTATGCCGTTTTCTTTCATAGAATTGAGCAAATATTCGCAGTAATAATTAAATGCATCCTCATTTGCAAGGTTATACATTATATTTTCCTCGCCAATATCCACAAGCCACTCTGAATTCTGTGAGCCGATATTATAGAAGTGTGTATCTCTGTAAAGTCTTTCAGGCTCGTACCAAAGCACGTGACCCAAGCCTTTGTTTTTAGCATATGAAGAGAGCTCCGAAATGCCGTTATCATATCTTGAGGTATCAACTGTCCAGTTGCCAACGCCATCGTACCAGCCCTCGTTGTAGGTGTACCAGCCTGCATCCATCCAGAAGGCATCTATTTCGTCATATACGAAGTCAGCTATTTCGTTGTCGAGGATATTGATGATTTCATCTGAGGTCCTTGTAGAGGTTGGACCTGCGACCTCCATTACCGTGTAGTAGTTTTTAGTAACCTCTTCAGGGTATACGCTATCCATTACCCAGTTTCTGAAAAGGTTAAAGCCCTTAAGTGGGTTACCACTATAAAAGCTCAAAGAAACAAGTGGTGAGCGTATGCTTTCATTCGGAAGCAGATATGCTTCAAGGCTTTCCTGCTTTGCTGTAATGCTGGTTTCACCATTCTTTTGTGAAAAGGAGGATGCCCATTGTCCTGTCCAGCCAATACCGAGAATAAACTGACAGCCTTCGCCATTCACGTTGAAATACGGAAGATAGTTTTGTGTTGGCTTACCGTCTGCACCACCAAAGCCAAACGCTGTTGCAGATAAATTCTTTTTAATAAGTGAAAAGTCACTTGCAGCAGTATCACTACCCATTGAGTAGTAAAGCTCTGCCTCACCTGTTGCAAAGCTTGTGTTAAGCGCATAGAAATCACTAATTACACCCGAATTGCCACTACCGATATTCTGTATATAAACTGTCCATTGGCAGGTTGCACTATTCTCAAAAACAGTCAATTCAACCTTAAGCTCAAGACCTTTTTCACTGTTAGTTAAAACAATATACTCTGTCTGACCACCTGCATAAACTGTACCGAATTCAGGTGCTTCTGTTAAATTATAATCCCACTCTGCAGGGTTGAATTCTTCTCCGTCCACCTTAAAGGAGAATGGATATTTCTTTTCGTCACCAAAGAAATTCTCCTTGTACCAATCAAGGCAAAGCTGTGTTTCCTCTTTAGTGAGCTTCATTTCCTCTGCTGTGATAGTATCAAACTTAATATTCTTTTTATATTCAAGTGCTTTGATGTTGTCTATATTAAACACCACTACACCCCCACAGGAAACAACAAAATAAATAATTGCCAATATAATATTGAGTGCCTTGAAGCCTTTTTTCGCCCTTAAAATAAAAGCAAGAAGCAAGGCAACGGCAGATATTGCAAATGCAACTGTATATGTTTTTATAATTACAGGCTCGTTATCTGTTGCTGTAGGGTTAAGGCTTGCATTGTACCCCCAAATTACACCCTGGAAGATTCCGTTACCAACTAAAAATGCAATTAATTTTGGAATCCAATTTGCTTTTTGGAATATGGGACCCACTAAAAGTGCTAAAAACCAGCCGATAGCAGAGCCTGAAAGAACGGTATACAGGTGTACCTCTGCATCGCTGTCTGTACCATAGAATATGTACCACAAGGAGTATGCTGCATATATGAGAAGCCCCATAAAAGCTGTGGTAAGAACACTTTCAATTATAACTTTTCTTTTTTCGTTTTTCATATAGTCACTCCAATTTAAAAATCATAATTAAAACTTATCTTTATTTACACACCGTAAAACACGGTTTCCGTCACGGCAAATATCAACCACGGTGATTGATATGTTATCAAGTGCAAAATAAAAATCTCTGGTCTTTACTCCCAATGCTGTAGGAATAAGATATTCAAGCATTCCGTGGTGGCTGAAAACAGCCACTCTATCTCCGAAGGTGAATTTTTCCTGTATATAATCAATCAGCTTTTGGGCTCTTGCATTATTATCCTCGATGCTTTCACACCCAAAATCATATTTATCACCACCGAAAAGCTTTTTGCACATCTCGGTGTTTTTATAATATTGTGATAAATACTCCTTACTGCAACCGAAGTACCCCGGCGTACATCCACACTCTATTATTTCGGGACATATCTCAATTAACGGCTTATTCTCCTTTGCCCTGCAAACTCCTGCTGCAGTCTTAAAGGCACGAAGCAACGAGCTTGAAATATAGCCGTCTATTTCTACGTCTTTAAGCCTCTCGCCAAGGATTTCGCATTGATTTTCACCGTTTGCTGTAAGCTCACCGTCGCTGGGATCACGGCCTTTCCAATCATTATAATCAGTTTCAGCGTGACGAATAAAAATAATTTCTATAGCGTCTTTATTTTTCATATTCACACCTCTAAAACAAGTTAATTTAATTTTTTACTTTGCTGTTCCTTGTAGAATTTATGCACGTTTTTATATGCCAAAATCACACAATAAAGAGCGTATATGCCGTAAATAAGGTATGTTACCTGGCTAAAGTCATTTGATACCATTTGCACATTTAAAAACAGACC
>JAZSJL010000247.1:0-4317 GCA_045534355.1 Acutalibacteraceae bacterium | reverse complement strand
GGGTATATATTCAAACGCAGAAAATTCCTTTAACGTTGAGCTTCCCGAAAACCTTGATAGTAATGAAAGCTTGACTGTAGAAAAAGATGGCTATGAAATTTCCTTTAGTGTAAACGGCATTTCTGAAAGTTCTGCTGTTGTAGAGAACAATGTAGTTACAAGTGAAACACAGATTCCGTCGGCAGACGAGGCAATTGCGCAAACTCAAAGCTCTGTTACCTATAGTGATATTGCAGAAAATACAGCTTTGCAGTATGTTGTTACGTCAAATTCTATTAAAGAGAATATTATTGTTTCCGATAAAGAAAGTGTAAAAGAAACGTATAGCTTCACCTTTGAAACAAACGGCTTAAATGTTGAAAAGCAAGAAGATGGCTCTGTTGAGTTTAAAGATGATGCAGGTGAGGTGAAATTCAGAATCCCACGACCTGTAATGACAGACTCTGCTTATGCATTTTCGTATGATATTGTTGTAGAGTTAATTTATAACACAGATGGAACAATCACACTTGAATATAGCCTATCTATGGAGTGGGTAAACAGCATAGACCGAGTTTACCCAATAAATATTGACCCGGCGATTGTTATAGGTGATGATGAACATGTATCATGGATTGAAGATACTTGTGTTTTTTATGATAGCTCCCAAAATGATTCAGCAACCCAAAATTATTATGACGATTTTTTTGGCGCTGTTGCAAACAAAACAGAAAATGGCAATCATATATATGGTGAGGTATATACAAAATTTAATGATGAGGCAACTAAAATATTTGGGGATAATGTAATTTTTACCGAGGTTCAATATATTTTTCAAGGTGTTTCAGTAAATGGTAATGCAATCGCCAAGAAAATAGACCAGGAAATCGATTTTTCAACCGTTACATATGAAACCAGACCAATTATAGACGTTGATGAAGACGTAATAGATTACTATACCTCGGTTTATTCAGAAGAGGATGATATATCTGATTATACTTATATACATTTCAATATAACAAAAGCGGTAAACGATTGGGTGAATGGTGAGGAAAACAATGGTTTTGCTATTTTGCCTGGCAATGAAGGGTATTATGGTTTCTATATATTGAATGGCGTTCAAAGAAATACGGCAGGAGCAGTAACTAAAACCTATAGCACATTTTTAATTCTGGACTACGTAGACCTGGGTGGATATAACCCCAAATACGAATATGACAAAAAGTATATTGGAAGAGCAGGCACAAGCTACGTGAATCTCCTCACACAGCAGCTTACTGTTATTCGTGATGATTTTTCCGTTTTAGGAGAAAACGAATTCACTTTAGGTATGATGTTTGATTCTGCAATAAGTAAAAAACTGCAAGAATTGGGTCATGCAGGCGTGTTAGCATATGGTAATAACTGGGTACCAAATTATTTAAGAGCGTATTTATTTATAGATGAGAATCACGTGAACTACTATACAAAAACAGGCTCTGTGGTTGAATTTTTGCGTTCAACAGATAGTGACGGTAATACAGTATTTACCGAATTGTTATATGGCTCAACTGAAAGCAGTGGCTACGGGTTTGAATATCACCCTGCAACAGTGGATTCGTCGGAATATTATACAGTAACCAGACCTGACGGACATATTGAAAAATTTAATAGCTTTGGTTTGTTGGTTTCAGAAACTATTTCAGGATATCCCGAAAGATCAATTAATATCCAATATGATAATAAATCAAGGATTGATAGTATTACAGATGCATATGGTGGAACCTACGACTATGCATATGAGGATAAAGGATTGGTATCTACTGTAACGTATACATCACCGGGCGCTGAATATACAAGGACAATCAACTATGAGCACGATCGAAATAATAATCTTACACGAATAGAAGCTGTAGATGAAAACAATCGGATTTATGTATGTGGATATGAATACGATATCAATGGGAATATGAGCGAAATCATTTATGGAGCAGTTGGCGAAGATGAAACTGTAGTTGATGATGTTGGCATAGGTTATACATACGATGATAGTGGTAGGATTACTGCAGTAACTGAACTGGCATATAACGGTACAGAGTTTGTTGGTGATAAAACAATAAGTTATGTGCGTTTGAATGCGACACAGGTTAAAGTTACAGATACTCAGAACAATTACAAAGTATACAGTTTTGATATTAAGGGTAAGCATCTTTACACATATGATAGTACTACAGAGGCAATTGAGTTTGAGGAGAAAAACGAAAATATTGTTCCATATAACTATACAGAAAATTATAAATTGAATAATTGGCAAAGCAGTTCCGGTTTCGGTCGCTCGGAAGAAAATAATGAACCCGTCTTTGAAATACAAGGTGGAGTAGAGACTGAAACGGTGCTTTATCAAACCATCAGCCTTATTGGTGATAAAGGTGATGAAATTGTAATATCGGGTTGGTTCAAAGGACTTTTCACAAAATCACAAACAGACAGTAATTGGTTGAAGGATATTATTGAATCGGGTGATAATACTTGTTTTAATTTTACAAACGATCGCCTTGCGCAAGTTGAAATATCGTACCGATACCAAAAAACTAACGAGGATGGTGTTAAACAAACTTATGATGAGGAAGTTGTAATTCCATTTGTAGAAAATATTGATGGTTGGCAACTTGCTTCGGAGCGATTCTTAATCAAAGGCACTTGCAAATCGATAACTGTTTGTATCCGTTTTTCGAAAAATGTTAATCCTGTATTGATATCTGAATTTAATTTTGATTTAAATAAATGTTGTGAACTTGATTATGAGGGTGAATTGTTAACAGAGGTTATCTGTGGTGATGAAATTGTTTTAGAATACGAGTATGCAAATAATAAAATAAAAAAAATGACATATTACAATGATGCCAACGGAAAAATAACATTAGAGTATGTATATGATACGTATATTGACACCGAAGGTGAGAAAATAACAGCAATATCGAAAATATTTGTAAATGGTGAAATGAGACATCATTATATATACGACAAAGAAACTAATCATGTTTCAAAAATTGTGTCTGCCGATAACAGAATTGTACGCTATGTGGACGAAAGCGCTCCAATACCAAAATTTACCAATAATCCTATATGTGCTATAGAAAATAACGGCAATATATATACCGAAACCATAGGTGGTTTGATTTATACAACTACAATAAATGAACAAACATATGATTACAATAGTGTTTTCACGAATGCTTTGTTTACTGAATCAAGCAATATTCTTTCCGGAAGTGGTAAAGGTATAGGTGTTCAGCTTGTTCAGGACTGGTACGGCAGACGAATGAGCGATACTGTTCAGCTTAAAGATAAAGACGGAGAAAACGAAAATTTTTTCGCAAAGCTTGAAACGGTTTATGGCTATGGTGATGAATTATCATTTGGAACATTAAATGATATTAAAACATACACCAATACCATATATACTCCTGATGAGCAAGGTGTGTTTTCAGAGAATTACAGCTTTTTATACGAATATGACAAAAACGGTAATGTCGTTGAGGAGTACCAATATATTTCAGAAAATTCAATGGTGCTTCGCTATAGCTACCAATATAACGATAAAAATCAACCTGTAAGGTACAATGACAATGTGTCTGACCCAAAGCGCTCATACACATATACCTACGATGATAGTGGAAGGGTATTGTCAAAATCTACCTATACCTATGCCCCACCTGGTGCAGAGCTTGGCGATTTATTGTTTACAGAGAATTATGAATATAGCGGAAATGTTCTTCCTGAATACGATGATAATCCTGTAGAAAACAATGTGAATAATTATCCTACATCATACGAGGGTGCAACGTTGACTTGGGAAAATAATCAGCTTACCTCTTATACCTATACAGAAAATGATAAGAATGGTAATCCCGTTGTTAAGCGTATAAGCTATACCTACGATGAAAATGGTTATTTATTGTCTAAATTGGTAGAAACAGATAACAGTTTTATGCAATCAGAAAGGTACGATTACACATGGGCTTACGGTAAGCTTATTAATCAGATTCATACAAGATATGAAAATGGAGCAGAAATAAAAACTGTTATAAAATTTGTGTATGATTCATATAATTCCGTCCAAGGCTTTATTGTGAACGATACTGCATCATATATTTACCTCAAGAATTTACAAGGAGATGTTTTGGGCGTAGTGAACGAACTCGGCAAGGAGATTGCTTCATATAACTACGATGTATGGGGTAAGCAAACAATAACTACTGAGGAAGATTTTGTGAAATTGCTTCCGCTTGCATACAGAGGATATTTTTTTGATAACGATGCAAATCTCTATTTTATAGATAAAAGGGCATATAACCC
>JAZSJL010000256.1:0-3375 GCA_045534355.1 Acutalibacteraceae bacterium | reverse complement strand
TAAGGTACTGCTTGCCTCTATTGTACCTATCTGTGAAACCTTGTAGCTGTATGCACGCTTCAAATCTGAACCTAAAGCAAGTAAAATCTGTGTATCCATCTCTGCGAACTTACCGTTTTTCATTGGTGGTACACCGAGCATAAAGCAACAGTTTGCACCAACTGTCTGCAGATATAGCTTCAAAAGCTTGTCTTTAGTTTTTGCTGTGTATTCGTCATCCTTATGGTAAAACCATCTGTCTCTTATAGAAAGCGATACCTCGCAAGGGTACCATATAAATGAGCTTTCCTTCTTAATAGCCTTACGGGAGCCTAAATCAAGCTCATACTCCTTCTCTTTTTTGAACCAACGCCTTTTAACAGGCTGTTTGCTACGCTCAAAAGCGCTGTAAATACTATGCCTTTCAGGCACAACGCTCCACTCATTCTCACGGAGCACGCCCCACTCATTGCCGTACCAACGCACGTCGGGACCAACAAGGGCAATAACAGCACCCGGCTGACACTCTCTGACTACCCGGTAGTAGCCTTCCCAGTCATACTCCTGCTGTGCACCCTCCTTAGTCGGCTCGTTGGCACCATCAAAGCGCACATAGAAAATATCCCCGTAATTTGTGAGCACCTCTCTCAAAAGTGATTTGAAGTACTCGTTGTATTCCTCACCACTACCAAACAACTCGGAATTTCTGTCAAGTGGAGAAATGGCAATACCGAATTTGAGCCCCTGCCTTGCACACTCCTGTGAAAGCTGCTCAACAATATCTCTGTTTTCCACATCCCATTCAATAGCGTACTTCACGCTGTAGCGAGTATAATCTGAACACCATAAGCAGAAACCGTCGTGGTGCTTAACGTTAAGCACCATCCCCTTAAAGCCTGCAGACTTAAAGAAGGTAACCCATTCCTCTGCATTAAATTCCTCAGGGCAAAAATTCAAGGGACTTACTGTGCCGTCTGTCCACTCTGCATTTAAAACAGTTGGCAGACCAAAATTAATAAAACCGTAAAATTCGGTTTTCTGCCACTCAACTTGTCTTGGGCTGGGTCTTACCCCGGCCGCTATTTCATATGCTTCCATTGAAAACCTCTCAAAATTATTTGCCACAATCGCAGTTTGTAGCAACAATATCCACACCTAATCCGAGAATGTTTTCTATAACAACATCACCGATTTTTACAGGTGCCTTAACGCAAGCGTTATTTATAACCTTCATACAATCGAACATCTTATCCTTTGGAATAGGTCCTGCTGATTTAACAGGCACAACAGGGTGTACCCCACCCTCAACCTTAACGCTTGTTGTAAGGCTTCTCATAGGATTTGTAATTTCTGTACGAGCATAAGCATCGCCTCTCTTGCAGGTGTTACCTGTTACGGAAAGAACCTCTCCGTTTTCAATTTCCACCTCAATAGGACAGCCTAAAGGACAAGATACACAAATAAGACTCTTTTTCATATACAAGTACCCTCCTTATTGCTCAATTCTGACAGTAATTTCGCTGTCTTTAGTCATATTACCAAGCATTTCTGCTGTAATTGTAACGTTCTCCATTTCACCGGGAGCAAGCTTTATTTTCTTTTTGGATGAAAGAATCTGTCCGTCGCATTCCACAACAACCTTTGCACCCTTATAAACCTGACCAACACGGAAATAAAGCTTGAGATTTTCTGTTCCTTCGATATTTACTCTCTGGGGAACAATATAACGCACACCATCAATACCCTTTGTATTTATAAATGTGCCACCCTTCTTTTTGCCGAAGATATACTCCCCAGCACCCCTGCCTGCAAGCTGACTTTCCTCTGTAACGTAGTCAACAAGGTCGTGCACCTGTAAAACGTTACCACAAGCAAAAATACCGGGCTGAAGGGTTTCTCTGTATTCATCAACAACAGGGCCGTTTGTTACTCTGTCGAGAGCAACGCCAACATCCTTTGAAAGCTCGTTTTCAGGAATAAGACCAACGGAAAGAAGAAGTGTATCGCACTCAATGTACTCCTCTGTGCCGGGAATGGGCTGAAGCTTCTCGTCTACTTTTGCGATTGTAACGCCTTCAAGTCTTTCCTTACCGTGAGTTTTAACAACTGTACAGCTAAGTCGAAGTGGAATACCAAAGTCATCAAGGCACTGCACAATATTTCTTTGCAAACCACCTGAATATGGCATAAGCTCACAAACAACCTTAACCTCTGCACCCTCAAGGGTCATACGACGAGCCATAATCAGACCAATGTCGCCTGAGCCGAGAATAACAACCTTTTTACCGGGCATATAGCCGTCAATGTTAACGTACTTCTGAGCTGTACCTGCAGTCATAATACCTGCAGGGCGTGAGCCTGCAATAGACAATGCTCCACGAGGTCTTTCACGGCAGCCCATTGCAAGCACAACAGCAATTGCATTGAACTGCATAAGCCCCTCTTTATTATTTACGGCAGTAACGACATTATCCTCGGAAATGTTGAGAACCATTGTGTCCGTATAAACGTCAATATCTGTTTTTTCAACCTGCTCAATGAATCTGCCTGCGTATTCAGGACCTGAAAGCTCTTCACCAAAATAGTGAAGGCCGAAGCCTGTGTGAATACACTGTTCTAAAATACCACCTAAGGTTTCTGCTCTTTCGAGAATGACTATTTTCTCAACGCCCTCTTCTTTAGCCTTGAGGGCAGCAGCCATACCGGCAGGACCACCACCGACTACAACTAAATCATAATCAAACATCTTCCTGCCTCCTTATTTTGTTCTATCGTACATAATTTTCGACTGTCCGCCAAATTTTGTAATTTCATTCATTTCAACGCCTAATTCACGAGCAAGAATTTCAACAACCTTACTACCACAGAAGCCACCCTGGCACCTGCCCATACCGGCTCTTGTTCTTCTCTTTACACCATCAACGTCACGGGCTCCTGCAGGAGCGTGAATAGCGTCTAAAATTTCGCCTTCTGTGATTGTTTCACAACGACAAACAATTCTGCCGTATGCTTTGTTTTTTGCAATAAGCTCTGCTCTCTCCTGTGTAGACATATGTCTGAAACGAACAGGTTCGGGTCTGATAGGATTATAATCAGCCTTTTTCTCAAGGCCACCCGTAAGCTCAAGCATAATACCCTCAACCATTTCTGCAATTGCAGGAGCAGATGAAAGACCCGGTGACTCAATACCTGCAGCATTGATGAAATTCTTATTAACTGATGATGAACCGATAATGAAATCGTCACTCACAGGATGAGCTCTGTTACCACTAAAGGAAGTAATCGCATTTCTTAAAGAAACAGCAGGAACACTCTTAATAGCATTCACGTAGATTTTATCAAGACCAACATTTGTCGTAGCAACGTCGTCGCCGTCGTCAATATCCTCAGCAGATG
>JAZSJL010000344.1:0-2299 GCA_045534355.1 Acutalibacteraceae bacterium | reverse complement strand
GGAGTTGGCCATTAGTATTGTCTTCCTAAGACCGCTTGGCCTCCGACTTGCTTTTTTTGCTCTCAATGCAGCCTGAGCATATTTTTCCTCGATAACCTTTATTTCTTCAATTGTTAATGCTCTGGGAGTTTCGTTTGCAAGACCCATCATATATGAATAAGGCATAGGTACGGCACTTGGTCCAACAGGCTGGTCACCTATGATTTTTCTGCGAGCACCTCTGCCTGTGTGGGAAATCTGCAAAAATGCCTTCGAGCCACCTTCGTGGATAACTTCTGCAAGCTGTGTCATACCCGGAATATATTTATCATCATCAATAACAAGCATACCCTTGGTATTAAGACCGAGTGGAGAATCAACACAAGTAACCTCAACGATAATTGCACCAACACCACCCTTTGCTCTTTCAGCATAGTGATTAAGTACAGCCTTATTAACAAAACCATTTTCAGCCTGGCTCATACCCATAGCTGCCATAACAGTTTTATTGCGCAATTCAACTTTTCCGATTTTACCCGGAGATAGAAGATTGGGATATTTTGAGTTCATACAAACACCTCGTATATCGTTTTTTAAAATTATATTACACAAGTAATTTTTTTGCAAGAATAAGAAATTAAATGTTAAAAAATACGGTATGGCATTACCGTTGTATATATGTATATAATAATGGTTCTTGGTTACATACTGTATTAAATAAGAGCTATGAATCAAGTTAATGAAATCATCTGTTAAACATTATTGAAAAATAAAAAGTCGGAGTATTCACCTGTGTTGTGAATTCTCCGACTTTTGCTATTGTGCTATACAGAACAGTTTACTCCAACGGACCACCTACATATTCAATAACAAACTCCCCGTCAGGAGTGAAATAGCTTACGTTGGCTGTAGTTGACGGTGGCTGAATTTCAATAATTTCATTATTCTGATTTTCTGGCTCTTCGTCATTTTTCTTCTGTGGCTCCTCTGCCCTTGTTTCTGACAAAACAGGCTCGGTATTATTCCCTGCATTTACAGAGAAAACAGAGTCGTCACCTTCACTCAGAACATAGTATTCCTGTTCTGTGCCACTATCAGCTCCGTTTCGTGTTTCGGCAATTGATTTTTCTACCTGCTTCATAACCTCATATACTGTAGGAAGTGCTTTATCGGGCTTATTACCAAACACAGACAACGTAATCTCTTCATTAATTACGTTGAAAAACACGCTGTAATCATCTGTAACTATAATATTACCCTCTGTACCCGGTTTAGTATCATCATACTTTTCACCGGGCACCCAGGCGTTAAATATTGCACTTTCTATGCTACCTGTTTTTGAAAACTTTACTCTGTAGCTTTTAACATAGATTGTGTGAAGATCTGTATCCAAGGTGGATTCTACGTTACCTAAAATATCTTCAATCTGCGATTCGTCAACAGGAATATCGTTTTTTGAAACCTCTGAAAATTCATTTTTCGTTCTGCTGATTTTAAGGTAAACGTAATCCCAATCGGGGTACTCTGCCCTTACGCCGTAGAGCTTACCTCTGCAATAGATATATTTTGAATCTGCTGATATGATTTTTTCGATGCTATAGTCTTTATCTTGCCCATAAAGCCCGGAAGCAAGGAGATGTGGCATAGGCTCTTCCTTTAGCTCTACAGAATACAGTTTGTGTTCATTTTCAATATAGTAGAAGGTGTTATCCACCAACAGAGAGTCAACTATTGTCCCACCAAGCTTAGCAATCAAACGTGCATCGCCATCGGTCTCAAAGAAATACAAGCCTGTTTCGTGGTACTCTGCATTTTCGTTGATAACTGCAGAGTAATATTGCTCCTTTATTCTGTAAAAAGCACCTGTATTGCTTGTTGCATAGGTATAGTTTTTGCCCTCGTCTTCATCTACGTAGTCTGCTTCCTGGAAATCAACTACCCAGGCATCGAAGCTCAGCACAATTTTATTATCTCGCCTGTTTTCAAACCACTCCTTGGGCACCTGGAAGGAAAATTCCCTTTTTGGACCCTGGCTTGTGCAATAGGTTCTATAGACGCTACCTTCACTTGTTGCACCGAACGGGTCGGAAACAGTTATTTCATCTCCAAGCTCAAGACCACCATCAAACTGATTTGCATTAATAACGTAAACTGTGCCCTTTTGGGGTATATCATCGTAGCTCACGTCAAAATTAAAAACAAAGTAATCCTCGTGACTGACTACTTTTTTAAGACTTACTATTGTGCTGTCATTAATAATATCACGGCTACGTACAAGTCGGATCGTAGCCATGTCGTTCTGTGAGCCAAGGAGTTGGCC
>JAZSJL010000226.1:0-2147 GCA_045534355.1 Acutalibacteraceae bacterium | reverse complement strand
TTTACAGGTGCTATGCTACGACGGAAAGGTTGATTTCCAGGTGTTTATTCCTATCAATAAAAGGATTAAAAGCAAAACCTTATAAAAAAATTATAAATTCGTTTAACGAAACTTTAATAATTATTCAACAATATTTCAACATTACCCTTGTATTATAAGTTAAAACCTATAATACAAGGGATTTTTCTGTGCAAAAATGAAGAAATATATCAAGCTTATAAGAATTAAAAACTACATTAAAAACGCACTTATTATAATACCGATGATATTTGGCAGGTGCTTATTTGATATTGACCTCATACCAAAAATGATATGGGGCTTTATCTCTTTTTGCACACTCTCATCTGCTGTGTATATTTTCAATGATTTGTGTGACGTAGATAAAGACAAAATTCACCCTGTCAAGAAAAACAGACCAATTGCAAACGGTAGCATCTCTAAAAACAAAGCAATCGTAATTACGATAACCTTGCTTTTGGGTTGTGCCGTATCAAACTATATTGCAGGTGGCAGTAAACTCAATACCTGGTTACTTCTTTTAGTTTACCTTGCGCAAAATGTTTTATATAGCCTCAAACTGAAGCGTATACCTGTAGTTGACGTTATTGTTCTTGCCTTAGGCTTTGTAATAAGAGTATTTTACGGCTCTGCTATTCTTGGCATAAGCGTTTCAAACTGGCTGTATTTAACTATTATTGCAATTTCCTTTTATATCGGTTTTGGTAAAAGAAGAAATGAGCTCGCCCTTCTTGATGGCCACGAAACACGAGCCGTGCTGTCCCACTACACGTATGATTTTCTGGATAAAAATATGTATGTATGTGCTGCTTTGACGATTGTGTTTTACTCTCTTTGGAGTGTTGATGCAGCAACTATAAAAAACCTTGGCAACAACTATATGGTATGGACCGTGCCATTGATTATATTAATTTGTATTACATATAGCTTATCTGTTGAAAAATGCAAAACAGATGACCCTATTGATATTTTGTTTCAAAATAAAATCCTGATGCTCCTTGTAGCCATTTATGCCGGCTGTATGGTAGCAATCATTTATTGAGAAGTGATATTATGAAGAAATTACACAAAAGCGATATTATTTTTATTGTTGCCATGCTCGGCATTCTCGCAATTCACCTTTTGTGCATATACGGCGCCGACCACTATGCAGACGAATCCTTTTACCCCACAATACCACTGCGACTTATAAACGGTGATTCTCTTGTTGAGGATGAGTGGCACGTTACACAGTTTGCTTCTTTATTTACATATATCCCTGTGCGAATATTTTTAGCAATCAAAGGCTCAACAGAGGGTATTATTGTATTTTTAAGATATTTTTACCTTGTTATTCACACCGGTGTTTCGGTTGGTATATATACGTTTTTCAGAAAGCACGGCATCTGGGCAGTTGCAGGAGCTCTGTTTTACTACTCACAGGTGCCGTTGCGATTTATGAGTGCAAATTACCACTCAATACTCGCTCTGGGTTTATTGATACTAACCTTGTGCTTGCTTGCACTAAGCGAAAAGGAAAAGCTACAGTATTATCTCCTTGCAGGTATATCCTTCGGCTGTTGCTGTGTGTGTAATCCGTTTGAATGCATTGTATTTGTGCTTTACCTAATCCTGTGCATTGTGTGGAAGGTTAAGTCAAAAAACACAAAGAAAACGAAAAAGAACACAGCTATGATTGAAGTAAAAGAAAGATTCTTCGGCACTCCTGCTTTTATGAAATTCACAGCAGGTATAGCTATAACTGCTGTTGTCAGCATCATTTACTTCTTTGCTACAGGAGGCAAGATTACATCCTTAATAGAAAATATTCCAAACCTTTTAACAGATGGTAGTCACGATATATTTACCTCTCCACTTGAAGCATTTACAGAAAAGCTGTTTACTACTGCGAAGCACATAAACACAATCAGTCTTAGACTACCATTTATTTTACCCTTATACTATATTGCACTCCTTATAGATAAGAAAAGAAGAAATCACAAAGGTATTTACATTGGTATTTCTTTTGTCCTTGCCATTTTCTTTACAGTGGGGGTAACAGTAGGTGCATTAAGCCACTCTCGTTGCCTTGCTATCTCTCTACCACTTGCAATTTTAGCAACAACTGCATACATATTAACAAGTCGGAG
>JAZSJL010000300.1:0-3167 GCA_045534355.1 Acutalibacteraceae bacterium | reverse complement strand
TGCTATGATGATGACAATCGCCTTGCGCTTCATACCAACACTTATCGATGAAATAGATAGAATTATGGCAGCGCAGAAGGCTCGTGGTGCAGATTTTGAAAGTGGAAACCTTGCTAAAAGAGTTAAAGCATTGTTCCCTATATTTATTCCGTTGTTCATTTCTGCCTTCAAAAGAGCTATCGAGCTTGCCGATGCAATGTCCTGTAGGTGCTATACGGGTGGTAGTGGCAGAACACGCCTTCGTCAGATGAAATTTACCTGGCGTGACGTAGTTGCTGGTGTGGTTATCGTTGCAGTATGTGTAGCAGTAATCGTTTTTAATATTGTTTTTGTTAAGATAATCTGATGAGAAATTTATTATTTAAAATAGCCTTTGTGGGCTCAGGCTTTCACGGATGGCAGCAGCAAAACAATGCTGTTTCTGTTCAGGGTGAGCTGAAAAATGCATTTTATCGCCTGACAGGTGAGGATGTTAATATCACAGGCTGTAGCAGAACAGATGCAGGTGTACACGCTAATGAGTATTTCTTTAACGTTAAAACAGAGTCAACCATACCTGCACAAAGCTTTCCTGCAGCACTTTCATCTGCAAAGCTACCCGGGGAAATATCAATTATTTCCTGCCGTGAGGTAACTGACGAGTTCAATGCAAGGTTTGATTGCATAAAAAAAGAATATATTTATATTTTCGAAAATACTGCAGTACCATCACCGTTTTTGTATAAAAGAGCGTTTAACTACAAGTATCCAATGGATGCAAAGCTAATGGATTCTGCTGCAAAGCACTTTATCGGTGAACACGATTTTTCAGCCTTTTGTGCTGCAGGTGCGCAGGTGGACTCCAAGGTGCGTTGCATCTACGAGGCCTCGGTGCAAAGGGAAGGGGATTTAGTTATCTTCCGTGTTTGTGGTAACGGCTTCTTGTACAATATGGTGCGTATAATGGCAGGTACGCTTTTGTACGTTAATATGGGTAAGATAAGTGCAGAGGATATTCCTGCAATTATTGAAAGCCAAGACAGAACAAAAGCAGGTATCACAGCCATTCCCGATGGTCTGTATCTAAATAAAGTTTATTTTTCAGGAGAAGATAATGAAAAGGAAAGTTAAAGCTGAGCGTGGTGGCAGCAGGGTTAATCTTGGTTTGCTTTTTGAAAGAGTAAACAAGAAAACAATTATTGCTTTAACCCTGGTTATAGCCTTCGTGTTTACTTATTTGCTTAATTCAATAGGCGTTATTCCTATAGATGCATTGCTTGTACGGGCAAAGACTTCTATATCGGGTAACAGTGAGCGTTTCCCTATTGCAGTTGATACAGAGTCAACTCTCGCAATAGATAATTTGGGAGATAGCATTTTCATTCTCACCACAGAGAACGTAATGGTTTTTTCACCAAATGGCAAACAGCTTATAAACCAGCCTCACGTGTATGCAAAGCCGGGTATTTCTCTCAATGGAGAAAGGGCAGTGGTTTTTGACCGTGGTGGTAAAGGCTTTATGCTTATTGATAAGGATGAAATCGTCTACGAGGGTACTGCAGAAAAAACAATACTTTCAGCCGAATACGGTAAGGACGGAAACTATGCCCTCGGTACAAAGGGCAGTGGTGCAACAAGCACCTTAACTGTATATAACAAAAAGCATAAGGTTGAATTTCAATGGAATTGTGCTCACGAATACATATCCTTCATTGCTCTTTCGGACAGTGGCAGGTATGCGGGTGTTGCAGTAATCGGTGCTGAAAACGGAGAGGTTTTTACAACAATTCACTATTTTGGTTTCGATTATAAGGAAACACTTAATACTCAAAAAATTTCAGGCGTTGCTCCCTTGAATATGGAATTTACAACATTCAACGAGCTGACCTTGATTTCAGACAGAGGCGTATTCCTGATCAATCGCAAGGCTGATAAATACGAAACAGTATCAGCATACTATTCCTCAGAATTCAATTCCTGCGATTTTGCACAAAACAACAAATATGTAGTTACCTTAGCAAAATATGGTAGCGAAAACGTTTTTGAAATGGATGTTTTTTCAAAATCAGGTAAAGTAATAACTACAATTTCTGCCGATTTTGAAATTGAAAGTGTTTGTATGTCGGACAAATACATATTTGCCTTAGGTACAAATAAAATTATGGTTTACAATTTAAGAGGAAAAAATGTTTCTGAAATCACCTTCAAGGGGGAAGCATACTCATTGATTCCTACCGATGATTTCATTTTCATTTATTCTCTTGATAAAATAAACAGGTGCTTCTCATATGGCGATACAGCCATAGAGATAGGCGCTTAAAATGGAGGGATTCTTTATGAATATTATTGACATTATTCTTATTGCAATTGCGATTTTGGTAATTGTGCGTTCTGCAAAGAAAGGCTTCGTTGCATCGTTCCTCGATACCTTTTCAGTTGTTATTTCCACGTTTGTTTCTTACAAGCTTACTCCTACAGTAGCAGATTCACTTTATCAGTTCTGTATAAGGGACCTTATAAGAACAGAATTCAGACAGGCACTTGACGCTATGTCTAAAAACCTTTCTGTCGGTGAAAAGGTTTCAGGTATGATTCAGTCGCTTCCTGAAACAGCAGTTAAGCTTGCAGGCAGCATGGGTATAGATGTGAATAACTTCTCATCATCTTTTGTTTCGTCTGTTGCCACAACAGAGGAGGCGCTCATTGACCAGGTAGTGGATACCATTGCTTACGATATAATGATTTCTATTACAAAAATTGTAGTTTTTATCGTTTTATTTATTCTTGCTTCCTTGCTTGTAAGGTTTATTTCAACCTTCTTATCAAAGAGTTTAGAGAAGCTCCCTATTATTGGTGGAATAGATACAGTTGTGGGTGGCGCATTAGGTTTAGTGAAGGCGGCAGTTATTATCTTTGCCGGTTGCGTACTGCTCTACATAATCGCACAGACTGCAGAGCCCGGTTCTCCGTTAGAAATGATAAGAGCTTCTGCTATATATAACTTTATGGAGCAAAATAACCCAATAATCGATATAATTAAAGGTGTGTAAGATATGAAGGATTTATTTAAAAACTGTTGGACAGTACCTAATTTATTAAGCTTTTTGAGAATTGTCATAGTTCCTTTTTTTGCCTATTTCTTTATCAAGGGCAATGCAGTAGCAGCAGTAGCAATGCTTGCAATTTCA
>JAZSJL010000109.1:0-3253 GCA_045534355.1 Acutalibacteraceae bacterium | reverse complement strand
GTTCTATTGGTGGCCAGATGGTTAAGAAGATGATTAAGGCTTACGAAGAGGGTAACAAATAAATCTCTTTGAAGCAACGAAAAGGAGGAGGCCGTTTAGGGCATCCTCCTTTTTGCTGTTTTTATTAGTTTGTTTTATTATTCCTCGGGGTCAACAGGTGTGAAATCAACAGGTGTTGCTGTATCGGCAGCGTTGCCTCTATAGTTGCTGCTACAAGCAAGAGTAAAGGCTGTGCCTATTTTTTCAGGCAAAGTGTATTGGTTAATTGTACCGACAATACCTGTAACGAAAGGTACCCAGCAAAGGATCCAGCCGATGGCTAATGCAATAATCTTGTTTGTCCATTCGCTGTTGATTGTAAGAGTGAGTGCATCTTCAGTAGCAGTAATTGCCACACGGCACTCAAGTCCAAGACCTAAAACAGAATTCTTTAAGCCATCTCTGTCTTTTGTAACAATTATTTCTGCAGCACTTGGGCCCATAACCTGTGATTTTACGTCGAAGCCCTGCATTGCAAGGTTTTGAGATGCGATATCAATAAGTGTAGATAAATTTGCACCGGGAAAGGTTTTGATGGTTTTAATTGTTGACATTTTTAAAGTCCCCCTATAAATTTTGATATTAACCCACTTTCGGGGTTAAAATATACAATATCGCTTCCGTTAAAAAGCCTGTAAAAATAAACCACGCCCAGCAAAATGAAAAACAGAGCAGTAAGAATATTTAAAAGTCTTTTTGGAAGTTTCTTTCTGAAAATGTAAATTGCTGCCACAACAGGCATAATAAATATCAGTGGGTGCATATGAAGTGCAGTTTGAAAATCTAATTTCAAAAGTGCAAAAAGAGCCCTTGTCATACCACAGCCGGGGCAACAGATTCCCCAAAAATACCTTGTGGGACAGCCTATTGTTAAATAAAGAAGTACTATAAATAAGCAAACAGCACCGTATATGAGTATGTTACGTTTATTACGTTTTATATAATCTACCATAGTTAAAATTTAGCACGAAAATTTTCTTTTGTCAATGTAATAATTATTAACAGATTTTAAATAATTTTAAATTATATAAACTTGTATTTAATAATTCTCTGTGATAAAATACTAATAGTGTTTTCACGGCATTTGGAGGTCTTTTTATGAACAAAACCATGCAGAAAAAGTATGCTCGTCTTATTGCAAGAGTGGGCGCTAATATAAAGAAGGGTCAGCCTGTGCGCATATATGCCGAGGCAGATCAGCACGAATTCGTTACCATACTTGTTGCAGAGTGCTACAAGGCAGGTGCATCAAGGGTGGAGGTGGATTTCGGCTTCCAGAGTATAACAAAGCTTAACTACAAGTACAGAAGCCTTAAGTCATTGAGCCAGGTTCCTGCCTGGCAGGAGGAACGCCTTAAACAGATGGTTGAAGAGGTACCTTGCCGTATTTATATCGAAAGCGAGGACCCGGATGGTCTTGCAGGTGTTAACAGAGAAAAAATGCAGAAATCTCAAATGGCACGCTATAAAATCACAAAGAAGTACAGCGATGCCTTGGAGAATAAAGACCAGTGGTGTATTGCTGCTGTGCCATCATATGCTTGGGCTAAAAAGGTATTCCCCGGTGAAACAAAAACTAAAGCATACAATATGCTTTGGGATGCTATTCTTCACACAGTCTACGTTACTAAGGATAATGACCCCGAAAAGGCTTGGGCAGAGCACAACGCAGACCTGAAGGCAAGAACAAAATATCTTACAGAAAAGAAATTCGATTATCTTGAGTACAAGAGCTCAAACGGTACCGATTTCAGGGCAAGTCTTATCCCTGAGAGCCATTGGTGTGGTGGTGGAGAAACAACTCTTTCAGGTAATTTCTTCAATCCGAACCTTCCTACAGAAGAGGTTTTCATTTCACCTAAAAAGGGCTTTGCAGAGGGCAAGGTGGTTTCCACAAAGCCTCTTTCATATCAGGGTCAGATTATAGATGAATTCTATATTGCATTTAAGGATGGTAAGGCTGTAGAGTGGGATGCAAAGCAGGGTAAGGAGCTTCTTGATAAAATGCTCTCTATGGACGAGGGCGCAAGGTACCTTGGTGAGCTTGCTCTTATACCACACAACAGCCCCATTGCAAACACAGGTATTCTTTTCTACAACACTCTTTTCGATGAAAATGCAAGCTGTCATTTAGCTCTGGGCAGAGGCTTCTGCGATACAATAGATGGCTTTGAGGATAAATCTCTTGAAGAGTGCCATGAGCTTGGTATCAACGACAGCATGATTCACGTTGATTTTATGATTGGTGCACCTGATTTGCAAATTACAGGCTACAAGGACGGCGTAGCATATAAGATTTTCGAAAACGGTAATTGGGCGTTTTGATGAAGCCGTGCACGGCTTCATCAACTAAGTTTGCCTAACGGCAAGTGAAGTTCACTGTGTGAGTGAAGTTACTTCGTAGTGAAGTTTGCTACGCAAGTGTTATTGGCAAACTTAACTTCACTTTGCATCGTAGGTGTAAAACTTCACTGCAATATATTGCAACTTCACTTTTGTTTTAACAAAAACTTCACCACATTTAATCAGTATACAATGTTCTATTAGGAGGTAATTTATTATGTCAATGGGATATCCACGAAAATGGAAAACAGATAGATTTAAAAGACAAGCACCTGCACCACTTAAGTTTGGTGCAGATGGCAAGTTCAGAATTCTTCACCTTACAGATATTCACGATGTTGAGCCTGTAATGGATGATGATGAAAACAGAGAAATTCCTGTTAACAAGGATAAGGAAACAATACACGTTATTGAAACTCTCGTTGCACGGACGTGTCCTGATCTTGTTGTTTTCGGTGGTGACAATATCAGTGGCTACTGGGAGGAATTTACATACGACTACGTTAAAAGCACAATAGACAGAATTACTGCTCCTATAAGAGAGAGGAACATTCCTCTTTGCGTTTGCTTTGGCAACCACGACGGTGAGGAGGGCTTCCACACAGATTTCCAGATGCTTATGTATATGGAGTATCCGAATTGCCGTTCAAACCTTAACGATGCAGACGTGTATGGTTGTGGCAACTGCTGTATAACAATTAAAGATAGCAAGGGCGAAAAGGATGCTTTTGCAATCTGGCTTATGGATTCCAATGATTACGAAAGAAAAGCTGACGGAGAAAACTTCGGCTACGACCATGTTCACGATGACCAGATTGCCTGGTATGAAAAGCGTGCACAGGAGCTTAAAATTGCAAATGGTGGTGAACCG
>JAZSJL010000171.1:0-2402 GCA_045534355.1 Acutalibacteraceae bacterium | reverse complement strand
TGTCTTCCTAAGACCGCTTGGCCTCCGACTTCCATAAGGAATCTTACAATAGTATCAGGAATAAAGCTTGCAAGGAGCCAGAAATCAGGAGCATCGCTCTTGTTTTCTGCTTCAGGAGCACCATCGTAATCGAGAAGGAATGCCTGTGTATATGTGATACCACCCTCACCGAAGATTTCTGCTCTTACGTAGCTACCGATTTCGTCGCTGTAATCATCCAATGCAATTTTGTCGCCCCAGGCAATTGTTTTGCCGTTTGCAATCCAACGAACACACCACTCACCTGAAACATCGAGAGAGATAGTGTCTGCATTATCGTCAACAGTAACCTTGTTTACAAACGGAGCATCTGTTACGTAGTCTGCCTCATACTTTGCATCGTAATCCTCAGCCTGTCTTGCAAGAACGTCCTCCATTGCAGCCTTTGCAGCTGTAGGGCCGTTTTCAAGGAGATAATTTGCATAGATTACAAGCTCATCGTGGTTGCCGAGGCAACGGCTTGCAGGGAAGAAAGCACCCTTGGACATTGTATCCTTAAGGTTTGCAGAGGTATTCTCTGCCATAGGCATTCTTGTGTAGCCTGTGTATGCTGCACCTGTTGAGTGAGCGTCACTTGTTGCAATAGCAACAACGTTTCTGCCTGCCGGAGCAAGGTCCATAAGCATAATATCCCAAAGCTTTCTGTCGTGACGAGTTCTGCCATCACCCTTTGAGTTAATATCAATACCGAGGCAGGAAGGATATTTTAAAAGGAGATTTTCAAACTTTGTGATGTAATAGTCATAGCTTTCATCATAAGCATCAGCTGTATACTTTTCATCACGAGCGTTTGTATATTCACCCGGGTGGTTAATAACAGAAAGACCACCAAGCTCATCTACTGCCTTGATAGGTGTTTCGTAGTCACTTGTGCCACCAACAACACCGTGACCATAGTCAACAAACCAAGAGTTTACGTGAGCATTGTTAAGTGAAGTAGGGTTGTTTTCAATAGCATATGGTACACGAAGCATCTTCTGGCCTACTGAGCCGTCCTCATAGGTCTGGTAGTAGTAATCATCACCATTTTCTGTAACAACAGCATAGTTGTCGCCATCAAAGGTAAGACCATTTTGATTAAGAGCAACGATTTCTGTGCCCGGCTCTCTTAAATCAACGAAGAATTTAAGACCATAGATAACGTCTTGAGTGTCTGTCCAGCTCTTGCTTGTAAGACCGTGGTCTGAAACAGCATAGATATCGAAGCCGTAGTCATAGTTCTTTTCAATCATATCCTTAAGGCTATCGCTACCATCGGATGCTGTTGTGTGAGTATGAAGGTCTGCCTTGTACTGCTCCCAGCTCCAATCAATTGTTGCATATGGGTTAGTAATAGTATAATCAACGTCTGTTGCAGCAAATGCTGCTGTTGAAAAAGCACCTATAAGCAAAGCAACTACACAAAAAACAGATAAAGCTTTTCTCATTGTTTTCATTATATTCTACCATCCTTTCATAGGACGAAATAAGTTACCCGAATATGGATAACTTATTTCTGTAAGGTATAGGGTTTAATTATGCAGCCTCTTCGATTTCATTAATAAGGCTGATGAATGCATTAACAAAGGTTGAACCTGCAGATGTGCTGATAACGTTAACCTCTTCGTTTTCTGAAAGAAGTGAATGGTACTCGTTATCACGAAGCACGTAGCCTGCCTGGTCGTTGCAAAGACCGTAAACGAGAACGTTTTCACAATCTGTCATCTCTACGAGTGCAGGTAATTTCCATTCGCCACCCAACCAAGCAGCGTCACCTGATTCAGGACCACCATAGATAAGAGATGGGTCAAACTCACCCGGGCAAAGGAATACAGCGATTTCGTTGCCAAGCTCCATATAACCGATTTCGGTAATCATCTGATATGATTTGCCATTCTTAACGATAACTGCATTAAGAACGTCCTCACGAGCAGCAAGAGTAAGAATTTCGTTTGTAACGTTAAGTCTTACTTCCTTCATTGCAATGTTAAGGATAGGAGCAACCTCTGTTTCAGCTTCGATAGCATAAAGCTCCTTAGCAAGTGTTTTACCGAATGAAAGTGCTGATTCGTTATCTCGACCTGTTTCGCTGAGAGTATTCCAGCAGTCAACAGTCTTAACGTAATCCTTAGCATCTTCAGATGTGTATGTGCTACCCTCTTTATCATCAGGATCCGTCATAATACAGCCGTTTGGACAACCGATTGTATAGATACCACCGTCAGACTCCGGCTTAACGATTGTCGGAACCTCGCCACACTCTGCGCAAATATCTACTGTGCGCATACCGATAGCAAGCTCTGCACCCTGGATATAAACAAGGTTTGCACCTGTTTCTTCTTTAATAGTTTTTTCAAGGTAATACGGGAAGTCGCCTGAAAGGA
>JAZSJL010000026.1:0-9792 GCA_045534355.1 Acutalibacteraceae bacterium | reverse complement strand
CCCGATTCCTGAGGGAAAAACACTTGACGAGGCAACTGTAATCTACGCGCCCAAGGGCTGTATTGCTTGTTCAAACACAGGCTATAAGGGTAGACAGGGTGTATTTGAATTCCTTCAGGTTACAAATGAAATTAAACAGCTTATTCTTAAGCGCTCAGGTGTACAAGAGATTAAAGAGCTTGCTATGGCTCAGGGTATGCACACTCTTCGCCAGGAGGGTATAGACAAGGTGCTTGAGGGTACCACCTCCATTGAAGAGGTTCTTCGAGTTCTTGTATAATAAAGCGCAAAACTCAGCTTAATTAAATAAAACAAACGACTCGTAAGTAATATTCAATATAAAATGTTATGCGCTCTGCGTTTTGCGCTTAATTGAAGGGGTTGAGGTTATGAACATTATAACAAAAAGAAACGGTGTGGCTCTTATTGCTGTGCTGGCTATTTTGCTTGTTTTAACTCTTTTGCTACCGGTTATGTTCTCTATGTCCGAAAGGGCTATGGAATCTGCTATGACGGGTACTGATGAGCAGAGAGCTTCTTACCTTGCCCGTACTATGTTTGAATTTACTGTTGGGGCATTCCAAGGCGTATATGATGATGCCGAGGAAGACGAGTCCAATGGCTATAAAATTCCTGATGACCCGGCTGAAGTAACTGATGAGCTTAAAGGCACAGCACTTTATAAGCTTGACCAGTTTCTTAAGGTTAGTAAGACAATGGATGTCGATGTAGTGTATATGTACAGAAATCCTGCTGTAGATTACAAGGCTGACCCGGGTGAATTTAAAGAAAAACAGTCCAATGAAAGTGATGCCGATTACAGAAAGCGTTACCTTGAAGCATATCACCAGGAATATATGAGTGGTGGTATTATCTATTCAACCACAGTTCCTGCAGGGTTTACAGAGGCGCAGGCAAAATCAGGTGAAATTCCATACGGCACACAATCAGCTGTTACATATATTGATAATGATGGTAACACTCAAAATGCTGTTGGTGAATATATGGGCTTTGCTAAGTGTGACGTTACGTATGATGATTCAACTGAATATTTCAAAACCTGGAAGGATAATAATGGTGCATGGCACACAGAAAAAATTACAGACGCTGATGCTAAAAGTCAATATGACCAATATTTAGCAAAAGCCAAGGCGGCACTTAGTAGCAACAGAGATCTTCCATGCACTGAAGAAGACCCGCAAATTTTCAAGGTGCAGAATAAAAACGTTGTGTTCAGCTCCCATGCAGTTATAAATGAAAAGGGTGCAACAAGAAGATGTATTCTTGTGCTTCCCACAAAGCCTTCCGAGAGTAACTGGATTGTTCCTGCTAACCTGGAAAGTAACCAGATTTTCCCCGATACATCACAGGCAAGTGGTGTTACTGCTCTTTCAATGAGGAATAACAACTACTTCATAGATGCCGAGGCTGTTCAAGGGCAACCTGTTTATGGATATTCCTGTATAGGTAATATGGTTATTTCCACAAAGAAGATTAGGTATAAGGCTGTTGCAGGCGACTATCTCGGTCTTGCTCCGGGTGCAACAATGGAATATACAGACTACATCGATGCTTACAATAAAGCGGTTGATAAGCACAATGATGAGGTTGATGCGGAAAATGCAGAAATCAAGGCATGGAACGCTGCTAATCCTAAGGAAACTCCTAAAAAGTACAGAACGGATTACCATGAGTACATAAGCAGCAATCTTGCAGATTTCTCTTTAGGTCTTCACCCTGAAACAACCACGATTAACCCTGAAAGAGACCCCAGTTTCAATACTCTTAAAACAAATAATATGCGTACGTGGGCGTCATCAGCTCAGCGTGATAACTTTGTAGCATTTACAGCTACAAGTGGTATTCAGTTTGATATGCCTGTTAACGTTATTATGAACCCCTGCAGAACAGGTCGTATCGGTGACGGTATTCAGAGAAATAAGTCACTTTATAAGATTCTTTATTTACAGGCACCGACTATAGTATTTAACGAGCCTGTTAACAGTTTTGTTTCTCTTTACACAAAGACATCTCTTCTTTCGCTTATATTTGACTACAACGCATACAGAATGTCAACAATTATTCTTGCCGCACCCGAGAGCACTCCATACACAATGGAAATAAAGGACTCTAATGGTAAAGTTAAAACGGTAAAAGCAGGTAAGGTTTACTTTGCCGAGGATGCATACGTGTGGCTTGTTCCGTTTACTGAAAATGGCTCCAACTACAAAACACAGACTGTTTACCACAAGGGTAAGGATATTATTCTTTACAAATTTGCAAACGCCGGCGACGTTTTCCTCTTCAATGCTGAAAAGGAAACAAAAATTGATGGCCAAAATGTAAAAGCAGGCTTCTCAATGACCGGCTACTTTATGGACGTTATTTACAGTAAGGATACCACTGAAACAAACAACCTTGAGTGGTGGCAGCTCTGGTCAGGTATTCAGAGCCTTATATTCGACTCTGCCGTTAGTGGTGCAAGGCAAAAAACATATCAGGCACAAGACTTGCAGTGGGCAGGTAATATGAACAGTGGTTCACAGGGTGCTCCCAATATAGACGACTTCTATGTAGTCTGGGAGAGCTGATTAAATTCGAATTTCGAACTTTAAATTATTAAGAAAGGAAGGATAGTATGAAAAAAAGCAGTTTTTCAAGGAAAGCCGAAAAGCGTACTATAAGAAAAGTGCTTGAAAATAGGCTCGGCATGACTTACGTTGAGCTCATTACTGCATTGGCTCTTCTTGCGCTTATCATCACATCCTTTACACCTATGCTCCTTTCCTCCTACGAAACCCTGTATGATGCAGGTGTCAAGGTACAGGACGTATATGACTCTAAAGAAGAAATTGAGGAAGGCCTTGCAAGGCGTGACTCTGAAAACGCTGCTGCAGTTCAGCTTAATATGGCAGTTAATGCAGATGCTGTTTTCAATCAAATAAACATAATTGGCAGAAAAATTATTTCTACCTACCAGGAGGGCCTTGAAACAGTTTTCGGTCAGATTCGTGCCCGTATTGAAATTGTTTCACCTTCAACTGTATATGATGATGCTACAAGTCATGATGTTATTCTTCAAACCTTCGGTATGACGTATAGCAAAATCACCTTTGGTACTTTTACATACGATACTACTAATGAACCCGGTGCTGCAAACAAAATGCCTGCAGACCAGATTCATATTCAGGTTATTGCACCTAATAAGGCAGCTAAGAAGGATAGTGGTACTGCAGACGAGGATATGATAGGTACCGATGATGATTTGGTATACAGTTCAGGCAGATTCTGCGAGCTTGAGTATTATTCCTCAAAGTTTAACTCTAAACCGATTCAATCCGGAGGTCTTGAAATTTCCAATACTAACGATGCAGGTCGTATTAGGTTAAAAATTAAGAGTCCTGCAACGGGTGATAAGTTGGACTTTACTTATTCACCATTGAAAATTAAGGTTTTCTACATTAATAGCCGTGGTCACCTTAAAACAGTTTCTGAATATTTGTATATTGAGCCTGCAACACTTCTTATGGCAGGTGAAACAAACACTCTTGTAGACTACTACACCTCAGCAGGTATTAAAGCAGTAGATATAAGTGAAAGTGATGACCCTGATGACCGTCAAATTGAGTATCAGCTTACAGCAGAAGCACGTAAAATGCGTGTTTCAAACAGTGTTTATCTTGATAAAGCAGGTCAGTATAATGAGCCCAGGGTTGGCACGCCAGGTGATAACAGCACTATAATTCGTTCTATCCGTTGGATAGATAATGATGAAACTCAAGGTATTAACCCATACTACGTAATGACAGGTACTAACGGTGCTATTTACCGTATGTATACCTTCTCATCAGATAAGGGCGATATTTTTGATGAGGTTATGGGTAAATCTATATATGATACTACAACAGGCTTCTTCAACACAACCCATGAATATATAGACAGGGTTTACACAACCACCACAGGCAAAAGAATTTATCCTGCCCTTTGGGGTGCAGATAAGTGTCATATTTTTGAGTACACCTCTGCTGAAAAGCGAGTTGCGTACGGTGGCTCTGCTAACTTTGCAAATGACCAGACTTGGACTACCTCAGCTAAGGTAGGTAACCTTGAAAGAGCAGGTCTTACAGGTGACCCCAAATATAACACAATGAGTGCAAGAGCACAGTTCTGTTATTATTATAATGGTGAGGGTACAAACCATAAGTTCGGATATAAGAACGCAAAGCCTATTTCCTATATTCTTACGGAGCGTGGCTGGCCAATCCGTCTTTACGGTATTATCGGTCCTGCTAACCCTGATAAGGACTATTTTGAGGACTTCGTTGCTCTCTGGGACAGAAACGGTACAACTGCAAATATCCGTACTGATACGCTTTATACTAACTCTGCCGAAACTCTGGCATTCCATTATAAGAACCAGAATGATGAACAGCAGTCAGACTACGTTTATGGTGGCTTAAGAATCAAAGCTCTTGCTTCCTACCCAATAAACAAGGATATGCGAGATACCCGTGAGGATTACTTCGATGGTGCTGAGGACTACGAGAACACCACAAGTATGACAAAGATTAAGCACGTGCAGAAAACAAGTAGTGACTTACTTTATGGGTATGCTAATGACGTTAATATTACAGATGTAATTTATATCCCCGGTACTAATACAACACAGGGTTCAACCTTCTATGTTGGTAGCGTTCATGCTTATGCTAACATTATTCAGACAGATAAGTTAGAATCCGGAGCTGCATTGCATAATCAATGGAAAACCGGTGGTTTCCTCGGTATTGGTGGTTCCGATAAGCTTGAAGACGCAGGTATGGTTGGTAGAGGCTACAGAAACCAATCAACAACTCTTAACGGTAATGCTTGTTCATATCCACGGGGTGCTATTACAGACTACCTTATCATTTCCAATAAAGATGGTACAGCAACATATGTCTGTAAGCACAACGATAACGATTATAGCAGACGTGCAGAGTGGGAGGGTAACTACTCCGGTGACCCTGATAACCCGGGTAACCCTATAGGCCGTGGTTATTGCTTCGCTTTTGCAGTAGACTACATAAACAAGTATGACTCTGTTACAAGCTATGCCGATACAAGAGGCCTGGCTTCCGGTCAAACTGCACACTCAAGAGCTGCCTTTTTCCTTCCGAACCAATCTAACGGATGGGAATATATGTATATGCAAGATGTTTCCTTTACATTTGGCTTTGCTTCAAACCGTGAAAGAGTTTATACAAATATCACCTACGATGGTCAGGTTGAGTACACTCGTTCCTTCGAACGTCTTTACTGGCGTTCACACTACGGTCAGGATGCTACTTACTATAAGGAAAACGGTGAGCTTACCTTTGCCGAATTCCGTGCAAACCAGGCGGTATATTCAGGCGCAGACCTTCAGATTCACCAGCAGAACAGAGCTGTAAGTAACGGTAACGGTGGTTTGCAGACTGATCAGACATACCTTAACCATGTGGATAACGACTACTACAACGTTTGGTTCCCCGGTGAAATGTATAATCTTAACAAGATTGCATCTAAAGACGGTGTTACCGTTGCAGTAGGCTTCGCTGTTGCAGGCTCAACATACCAGCACGCTCGTCCTAATGACTCAAGCGTTACGTCCACTGCATTAGGTAGTGTTTATAACGACGGTGTGCTTGCTGCTATGATTGAGGGTAAGGATAGTGCTTTCGTTAACCTTCTTTACTATAAGGATAACGAAACCTTTGATAACTATTCTCTCTACGACCCAACCTCAAACGTTGGTACAGACTATGCTCAGTATTCAGAATACGGCAACGTAAAGTACGGTACACACAGTAGAGATAGTGTTCAGTTCACAGCAGTTGACCTTATTGTTGAAAACATTAAGTCTTCAGAAACAGCTAAGGATTATACTGTAAACTACTATGCTTACTATGGTGATAGTAAGGGTAGAGTTTTCCGTTCACTTGTTGCTACAGGCTCGGGTACAGGCTCGGGTGCTGAGGGCGAAATGGACGCAGCAGAAGCAGGTGCAAGTCTTGTGCCATACATTTCCGATACACCTACACAGATTCAGACTCTTGATGCAGATACACCTTCACAGATGGTTGAAATCGTAATCAACGGTAAGGGGCTTGATGACATATTCTCAAGGATTGTTACTATAGACGCTATGGATGACCTTGTTATTATTACCGGTCAGATGAGAAATGGCGGACAGGAATACCTTGTTGTAGGTACAAAGGATACTTCAGGTAACTGGACGTGGCGTAAGGTTGTTAACTGTGGTTTCACAAGTCTTATTAACGATGCTACAATCGTTGGTGGTTACTACTATATTGTTGGTGACGGTTGGCTTGCAGGTGTTTCACTTGAGGTTCTCAGAAACACAGCGATTACAACACTTTCTACACCATCACTTACTAATGCAACCATAGGCTCTAAATCTTCAGATGCTAACCAATTGCTGTGGTGCAACACAAGCGTAAACCTTTATGCTATAGCAGGTCGAGATACTCATTAAAAGGAGGCAGAAGAGATGTTTAGGTTTTTGAAATCTAAAAAAGGCTACACACTTGTAGAGCTTATAATAGTTCTTCTTCTGCTTACCTTGGGCTCTGTTGCTTTAATGAATCTTCTCAGCGTAGCATATCGTTCCTATGAAAAGAGCGAGGAGAGATTCATTAAGCAGGAAGCAGTTAAAGAGGTTGCTGCATTGCTTCAATCAGGTGCAAACAACACCAAAACAGGTGTTGCTTCTGCAAAAACTGCTGATATCTTCGACAGAGCTGACGTTGTACCGGCAGGACAACAGAAGGATGACTCTTTCTCATATTTATTTGCAACACAAAGCTACGATGATAAGGGTAACCCGAACGGATATTTCCTTTATATTCAGAATAAAGGCGAAACTCGTGCAAGTGCAATAAAGCTTTCTGAAACTCCCATTTATGTGGAGATTAAACCGTACTATGAAACAAAAACCAAGTACGATGCTGATAACAACAAGGTAGTTTATCCAGAGCAATTTAATGCAGTTACAGTCACTCTTTCTGCTTTAGAAAATGACTACGATTATGCGAGTGGTAACCAGCCAACATCGGATGATAAATACTATAGCATAGATGTTGCATACCATTTCCCCAATATGGCAACAAGTACGGATTATTGTATGGTTAACCACAAAACCAGGGATGAATATTCTACTGCTGCTCTTTATTCTCAGGTGGATAATGATGAGAAAGGTGGAAAGACGGGTACAGAGGTTACAGCCATTCATTGTACTGAAAAGTGTTCGGAAGAGCATTGTGGTTGTGAAGATACTACGTTAATGTGTGATGCGTGTAGCTGCGAGTGTCCCGGCAAAAAAGGCATTGTGCTCAGGGTTTATTGCGACTCTATTATCAGTGTTGATAATAAAGAGGCTGCAGTTACCGTTCCTTCAATGTGCTTTATTGCTACAGCATCCTACGGACTTGATTCAGGTGAGGTTGGTGCTCTCTGTGCCTTCCGTGATGAGTGCCTTAAGAAGAGTGCACTTGGCAGAGCGTTTATAGATGCTTACTACACAGTTTCACCTCCGATTGCTGAATTTATCAGCGAGAATGAGCCACTTAAGACTGTGGTAAGAACGGCTCTTAAGCCTGTTGTAGTTGTAGCACAGTATGCTCTGGATGAATCTATCAGGGTTGAGGGTATTGCTTCACTTGCTGTGGTTATGCTTTCAGGTGCTTGTGCAACAGCACTCATTATGAAGGTAGAGAAGAACTGCAAAAAGGCAAAAAGAAATAAATAAGCTTAATTAAAGGACGAGAGCGTATTCTTCGGAATACGCTCTCTGATTTTGTGGTTGTATATTGTGCACTTTATACATAAATTATTGTTGACAATATTTGTAAATGTAGTAAAATAATATTAAGCTTTTGTTAAGGAGAGATATTAATGGATTTAAGTAAGCTTATTGCAAAGAAAAATGAGTATGCTCAATATATTATTGATGATATTACTCACATCTGTAAGGATTTCCCTAAACGTGGACCCGGCTCCGAGGGTGAAAAGGTTTGCTGTGAATACCTTGCAGACGAAATGAAAAAAATGGGCTGTGACACAGTTTATGTGGATGAATTCAAGGAAAACCCGGGCTCATTCTTTGGTTGGATTAATTTCACAATCACTTTTGTTCTTTTAGCATTTGTTTTATACTTCTTTATTCCTGAGCTTTCAATTGTATTTATTGCACTTGGTCTTACACTTTGTGTGCTTCAATTTGGTCTTTATAAAAAGGTTGTAGATAAATTCTTTAAAGAAAAGATTGGTCATAACGCTGCAGGCTTCAAAAAGCCGACAGGTGAGGTTAAGAGAAGAATCATCTTCAACGGACACCCTGATGCTGCCTGGGAGTGGCCTATTAAAGAGAAGTTTTCATACCTTGGCTTTGATATACATATGATTACCTGCTTTATCGGTGCCTTCTATCTTCTCGGCATTTCAATTGCAAAGCTTTGTGGCGTAAATGAAGCACTTACAGTTAAGCTTGGTCTGGGTGCACTTGTATTCCTTCCTTTCTGGATAGGTCTTTACTTTATGTGGAACAGAAACAAAACTGTTGACGGCGCAAATGACAACCTTTCCGGTTGCTATATGGGTATGGCTATCCTTAAAATGCTTCAAGATGAAGGCATTGAGTTTGAGCACACAGAAATCGGTGTTGTTCACACAGGCTCAGAGGAAGCAGGTCTTCGTGGTGCAAAGGCTTGGTGTGAGGCTCACGCTCACGAATTCAACGACGTTCCTACCTTCGTTTTCTCATACGATACAATTACACAGCCTGAATACCTTAGCGTAAATTACCGTGACCTTAATGCTACAGTTAAGGTAGACACGGATGTTTCTGACCTCTTCTACGAGGCTTGTCAGGAGCTTGGTATTCCTTGTGGTAAGGGTATGGTTCCTCCTCTCGGTGGTGCAACAGACTCTGCTGCATTTGCACAGGCAGGTATGCGCTCAACAGGTGTTACAGCCCTCAACCACGCACTCCCTGATTTCTACCACACTAGACGTGATACACCGGATGCACTCAATAAGGAATGTCTTGCAGATTGCCTTGCGGCAAGTATAAAGGCTCTCGAAATGTTCGACAACGGTGCTAAACAGTAATATTTGGCGAATAACTTGGCTTGTCTTCCTTGCCGTACCTTTATACGGTGGTGGTCGACAAGCCTTTGTTCCTTTTGCAAACCGAAGGTTTGGAGGGGGCATTCTTGTACAAATCAGCTGTTTCTTTTTAGTTGGTACTGAATGGTGGATGATAGCTCTCTTTTTATATTGATTTTATCCTATTGCTGTGTTATACTATTTTTGCGACACAACTTAAAATTGGGACAAACTATAGGAGAAGTGGTTTTATTTCGGTAAAAGCACATTCTCTATTTTGGCTTTCTCTTGTAGTTTGTCAAAAGTTGTGTCGCAGCAAAAGGGGCTATGTGTTTTTCGTGCGTAGCTTCGGCTGCGCATTTTTTATTTTAGGGTGAAATAGTATGACAGAAATAGAAATGAAAAAAGAGTTGGAGCTATATAAGAAGATGTATTACTGTTTATTTAATGCAATAACAAATGCATTAGAACAAAATGATTATGAAGCAGCAAAACAGCTTCTGATAACAGCGCAACAAAAAACAGAGGATATCTACATAAACGGATAATATATTATATAATAAAGCTCTGCCCCTATTATGAACCTTTCGTTCACAATAGGGGCAGAGCTATTTATGTTTTAAATTTAAAATAACATACAAACAAACG
>JAZSJL010000078.1:0-5003 GCA_045534355.1 Acutalibacteraceae bacterium | reverse complement strand
CTTAAGCCAACTCTTTCTGCTATAGAGGCAGGTAAAACAATTGCTCTTGCAAATAAGGAAACTCTTGTTGCAGGTGGTAGGCTTGTTACAGAGGCTGCACGGGAAAAGGGTGTTTCTATTCTCCCTGTAGATAGTGAGCATTCAGCCATTTTCCAATGTCTTTTGGGTTCACCGAGAAACAAGGCGCTTAAAAGAATTATTCTTACTGCATCCGGTGGTCCGTTTTTTGGTAAAACCAAAGAGGAGCTTCAAAGGGTTACTCTTGCAGATGCACTTAAGCACCCTAATTGGTCAATGGGTCAGAAAATTACAATAGACAGCGCAACAATGTTCAATAAAGGTCTTGAGCTTATTGAAGCAGTTTGGCTTTTCGATATGGACCCCGATAAAATTGATATTGTTGTTCACAGAGAGAGTATAGTTCACTCTCTTATTGAGTATGATGATAATTCAGTTATTGCACAGCTCGGTCACCCCGATATGAGGTTGCCTATTCAGTTTGCAATTACTTATCCCGATAGATTTCCTTCTCCCGAAAAACAGCTTGACTTGTGGGAGATTGGCAATTTAACCTTCTATAAGCCGGATTACGACACCTTCCCTTGTATGGATATTTGTCGTCAGGCAATCAAAAAGGGAGGTCTATATCCTGCAGCAGTCAACTGTGCAAATGAGGAGGCTAATCTCTTATTTAGGCAGGGTAAAATTTCATTTGTTCAGATTCCTGAGCTTATTTCTCTCGCTTGTGAATATGCACCAAATAAACAGGTGTATACTTTAGATGACGTGTATGCAACAGATACACTTATGCGAGAAACTGTTCGTAAATTAGCAAAAATATAAATGGTGGTGTTACGGTGTTAAACACAATTCTTTCTGTTTGGAGTAGCGTGTGGCCATATCTTTTGGCAATATTCTTGTTTGGTATTCTTATTGCTATTCATGAGTTCGGTCATTTCTCCTTTGCAAAGCTTTTTAAAGTAAAGGTTAATGAATTCGCTTTAGGTATGGGTCCCAAAATCCTTTCAAAGAAAAAAGGAGATACAGCATATTCGCTTCGTCTGTTTCCTATAGGTGGCTTTGTTAGTATGGAGGGTGAGGACGAAGACAGTGCTGACGACGCAGCCTTCAATAAAAAACCTGCTTGGCAACGCTTTATAATTATTGCTGCAGGTGCTATATTGAATCTTTTTCTCGGTATTCTCGTTGTTGGTATTTGCCTTTCCTGTAGTGAGCTTGTTGGCACAAGGGTTGTGCATAGCTTCGATACCGACGCAACAAGTCAGGCTTCAGGCTTGCAGGTGGGCGACGAAATTATAGAAATTAATAACACACCAATTTATTCCTTCAAGGGTATTTCCTTTAACCTTATTCGTGACAATGACAGCAAGGTTGATATGGTTGTACGCCGTAACGGTGAGAAGGTAGAGCTTAACGGAGTTGAGTTTTCACAGTTTGAATTTGAGGGCAGAAGCTACGTGAAGCAGGATTTTATTATTGTTGGTGAAGAGCCTACAGTAAAAAACGTTGTTAAAAATGCATTCCTTGATTCAGCATCTATTGTGCAGATGGTAAGATTAAGCCTTTTTGATTTAGTTACAGGCAAATACGGTGTTAAGGACGTATCCGGTCCTGTAGGTACAATTTCTGCAATTGCAGAATCAACTGCTGAACCCGAAGCACTTGCAGATAAGCTTCTGACAGCACTTAATTTCCTATCAATGATTACAATAAACGTAGGTGTATTTAATTTATTGCCGTTACCTGCGCTTGATGGTGGCAGACTTTTCTTCCTCTTTATTGAAATGATAAGAAGAAAGCCTATCCCTGCAGAAAAAGAGGGCAAGGTGCACACAGTAGGCTTAATTCTTTTACTTGCGCTTATGGCAGTAATAACCATAAGTGATATTATCAAACAATTTTAATGGTGGTTAGAATGATTAGACGTAAAACAAAACAGGTTACTGTTGGTAATATAAAAATCGGTGGAGATGCACCTATAGTGATTCAGTCTATGTTAAATGCTCCGGCAGAGGATTATGAAGCTAATCTTTTGCAGATTAAGGAGCTTGAAGCAGCAGGCTGTGAAATTGTAAGAATGGCTGTACCAAATATGGATGCAGTAAGGGTACTTGCAAGGCTTAAGGAGAATACAACTATTCCTCTTGTTGCAGATATACACTTCGATTATAAGCTGGCATTAGAAAGCCTTCAGGCAGGTGTAGATAAAATCAGAATCAACCACGGTAACATCGGCTCACGGGATAGGGTTGCAGCTGTTGCAGATGCTTGTGCACTTAAGGGTGTGCCAATAAGAATCGGTGTTAATTCAGGATCTGTTGAAAAGGATTTATTAGAAAAATTTGGTGGAGCCACACCGGAGGCTATGGTGGAAAGTGCCTTCCGTCACGTTAAGATGCTTGAGGATTGCGATTTCTACAATACAGTTATTTCGATTAAATCCTCCGACGTAGAAAATATGGTTAAGGCATACACTCTTGTTGCTTCAAGGTGTGATTATCCTTTGCATTTAGGCGTTACCGAGGCAGGCACAGAGCGCAGCTCACTTGTTAAATCCTCTATCGGTATTGGCTCCTTGCTGCTTAACGGAATAGGTGATACTATCCGTGTTTCCATAACAGATACTCCTGTTAAAGAGATTTATGCAGCAAGAAGTATTCTTAATGCTATTAATCTCAGAGTAGAAACTCCACAGATAGTAGCTTGCCCTACCTGTGGCAGAACAAAAATAGACTTGGTTTCTTTGGCTAATCAGGTCGAAGAGGCTGTAAGAGATATCAAAAAACCTATAAAAATCGCTGTTATGGGTTGTGTTGTAAATGGTCCCGGCGAAGCACGTGAAGCCGATATCGGCGTTGCAGGTGGCGATGGCTGTGGCGTAATATTCAAAAAAGGCGAAATATTAAGAAAGGTTCCCGAAACGGAAATTGTCAAGGCTTTGCTTGACGAGATAGATAAAATATGAAATTGTATAACTTTCTGGAAATATTTGGTGAATACATAGCAACTGAAAAATATCGTGGTATGCTTAAAAACACTATGTTTGCAGATTTACATATTAATAAAGAAGAGCGTTTTATTACTGCTGTGCTTCACGTAGATGCTTTTGAAAACATTATGTGTCTTAAGGCAGTTGCAGCAGAAATTAAATCAGCCCTTAAAATGAAAAGCGTGGAATTTGACTACATTTTACCTCCAGAGGCTTTAAAATACGAGTGCTTTCCTATGCTTGTTCGTGTTGTTAAAAAAGGTGTGCCACAAACAAACGGCTTTCTTGATGATATTGATACAACCTTTGTTGATAACGTGTTCACAATAAATTTCCTTAAGCACGGCAGAGATATTTGTGAAAATGCAGGTGCAGATAAATTTTTGGAGGAATATGTATTCCAGCATTTTGGCAGAGAAATCAAGGTTGTTTTAACAGGTAAGAATAGCGATGAAAATGATTTTTTAAAAAAACAGCAGGAGATTGACAGAGCAAATATGCCTGTGAAGCCTGCTGACGTTAACCCCAACTTTGAGGGCGTGCCAATTGATTTTACCAACGTTAAAACAATCTATGGTAATTTCAGATATGAAAAACCAAAGCCTATCTGCGAGGTAACCCCCGAGGACGGTACAGTACTTATCTGGGGCGATGTTTTCAAGTACGAAAGCCGTATACTTAAAGACGGAAAGCAGAAGCTTATTACCTTTAACTTAACCGATGGCACAGGCGCATATGCTTGTAAAATGAGAGCTGCAAAAGAGGAGCTTGATTACATAGACCAGAAGGTTAGCGACGGCATTACACTTATTGTCAGGGGCAAAATCGTCTACGATACATTTGACAAGGATTACCAGATATATCCTGCATCTATTTCCATTGTCAATAAAATGGAAATAAAGGATGAGGCAGAAGAGAAGCGTGTAGAGCTTCACCTTCACACCAATATGTCTGCAATGGATGCTATGAGTAGTGCAAAATCCATTGTTAAGCGTGCTATGTCCTTGGGTCACACGGCAATTGCTATTACAGACCACGGTTGTGTACAAGCCTTCCCCGAAGCTTGCAATACTGCACGTGGTAAGGTCTTTAAAATCATCTATGGCTGTGAGGCTTACCTTGTAGATGACTATAACGAGGACGGTACAAAGAAGAGCGTTGAAGAAATTAAAGCAGATAGCTACTACCATTGTATTTTGCTTGTTAAAAATAAAGTAGGTCTTAAGAATCTTTATAAGCTTATTTCACGCTCCAACCTTGATTATTTCCGTAAAAAACCAAGAATGCCCAAGAGCCTTATTGCAGAAATGAGAGAGGGGCTTATTATCGGTAGTGCTTGCTCCGAGGGTGAATTGTTTGAGGCGATTGTTGCCGAGGAGAGTAACGAAAGAATTATTGAGATAGCATCCTTCTATGATTATCTGGAAATTCAGCCTGTAGAGAATAATGAATATATGCTTCGCAAGGATCTTATGAGAGATGCGATGCGAGATAAATTCAGGAATATCAACTCATTTGAGGATATTCAGAACATCAACAGAAGAATTATTTCTATAGCAGACAGCCTCGGCAAGAAAACAGTTGCCACAGGCGACGTTCACTTCCTTAATAAAGAGGATGCTATATTCAGAGCAATTCTTCAGGCTGGTCAGGGCTTTACGGATGCCGACAATCAGCCACCACTTTACTTAAAAACAACTACAGAAATGCTTGAGGAATTTGCGTATCTTGGCGAAGAAACAGCAAAAGAGGTAGTTGTTACAAATACAAATTATATTGCAGATATGATTGAACCGGGTATTTTACCAATTCCTGATGGTACCTTTAACCCGATTATCCCCGGTGCTGAGGAGGATCTTACCAACTTCTGTTGGCAGAGGGCAAAGGAATGGTATGGTGACCCTGTTCCCGAGGTTGTTGCAACAAGACTTGATAAGGAGCTTGCATCTATTATTAAAAACGGCTTCGCAGGTCTTTATATGATTGCAAGACT
>JAZSJL010000408.1:0-7686 GCA_045534355.1 Acutalibacteraceae bacterium | reverse complement strand
CAATTTTAAGTATTATCGATAAGTTAATAGGTGCAATTTCAAGCTTTAATTTCACCAGCGACTTATTAGATATAATTCTCGTTACAATCGTTCTTTTTGAGCTTATCAAGGTTTTAAGGGGCTCCCGTACGTTCCAGCTTGTTAAAGGCATAGTCTTTCTTATCGCCGTGTACGGATTGGTAAGAATTACTCATATGGAGGCAAGTGAGTTTATTCTTTCAATGCTCTTTAAAAACGGTCTTTTGATTCTTGTTATTCTCTTTGCTCCCGAAATCAGAAAGGTTCTTGAGCGTGTTGGCAGGCAGTCAATTACAGACTTTTCTTTCTTTAGCTTTACAAACAGCGTAAACTACGAAAAAATAATCACCGACACAGTCAACAGCTTCTGCAAGGCAGCAGCAGATATGAGCGAAACCCAAACCGGAGCTCTCGTTGTTTTCGAGAAAGAGGCTCTGCTTAAGGATATTGCTGATTCAGGCACCCTTGTAGATGCAAAAGCTTCGGCAGAGCTTTTCAACGGCTTGTTCTTCAAAAATTCAGCCTTGCACGATGGTGCAGTACTCGTTCGTGAGGGCAGAATACACTCTGCAGGCTGTATATTACCACTTACACAAAACACAGGTCTTGCGAGTGAATTAGGCACACGTCACAGAGCTGCAATCGGTATGAGTGAGCAGAGTGATGCAGTTGTTGTAGTTGTTTCTGAGGAAACAGGCGCAATATCCGTAGCAAAAAACGGCACCCTCAAAAGAAACGTTACAACAGGCGAATTAAGAGAGATACTTCTCGGTGAATTCATCACTAAGGAAGATAAAGCAGACCAACAGGGTAGTAACAAGTTATTGGGTAAGATTTTCGGCAGAAAGAGAGGAAGCAAGAATGAAAAGAAATAAATCCTTGGATTCCCTTTTGATGAACGATAAGGTTGCTTTTGCAACAGCCGTTGGTGCAGCCATTATTATCTGGCTTTGTGTTGTTATTTTTGCAGGCTCACAGACCACAAGAGTAATACACGACGTTAAGGTTAAAATTGACGATACAGTTCCTGCACAGTTCGGCTTACAGGTTTTCGGTGAATCCGACTTTACCGTAGACGTTACCGTAAGTGGTAAAAAATACAGAATATCCGAGGGTAGCCTTTCTGCAGAAAATATTCTGGTTGTTGCACAAACAACCTCTGTAGATTCAGCAGGCGTTTATACACTTCAGCTTAAGGCTGAATACGGCTCCGATAACAAGGATTACACAATAAATTCCATCTCTTCAAAAACTGTTGAGGTGTATTTCGATACAGAAAAAACAGCAAGCTTTGTTATTGAGCCTGATATTAAAACCGATGGCTTCGAAATTGCACAGGAGGGCTATACCTGTGGCGATATCAATCTTTCGCAGAGTGCAGTTACCATAACAGGCCCATCAACAGAGGTCAACAGAATCGAAAAGGTTCTTGCTACTATCACTCTTGAGGAATCTCTTGTTTCTAACAAATCTGCCGAAACAAAAATAGCTCCCTACGATGACCAGCATAAATCTAACTTTAAGTATTTATCAATGAACGTAGAGGACGTTGTTGTTACAATTCCTATTCTTCGTGTCAAAGAGCTTGATTCTGTTATTACCTTCAAGAATGCACCGGATAGTCTGTTGCTTAACCCACTTAAGTATTCCATAACTCCAAATACATCCGAGTTCAATATACTCGTAGACGATTATGACAAAACTACCGAGTACGTTGTGGGCTCAATCAATTTCAAGGAGCTTTCACCAACAAGTAATACCTTCACCTTCGACGCTGCAAACACCTCTGTGGCAGACGCAAATGTGAAAAGCTTTGTTGTCAGCGTGAATATGGATGCATATACACAGGAATATATGAAGCTTCCCCAAAGCAAGGTTCAGGTGAATAATCCCGATAATATAGACTGTGAGATTTCGGGACTTAATAAATCCATAGTTATAGTAGGTACCCCTGAGGACTTAAAGGGTATCACAGAGGATATGATTTCCGTTGAAGCAGACCTTACAAGTCTTATAATCGAAGAGGGCGAAACTAAAACTATTCCTGTTGTAGTTACTGTAGACAGTCCATCCTGTTGGATATACGGTGCATACACAGTAGATGTAACACGTGCAGGATAATTCGTAGTTAAAAACTAAAGGAGGGCAACACGTATGAAAAAGTTTATAGCAGTTATAGCGCTACTTGTACTGGTATTAACCTGTTCAGGTTGCTCTCTTAACCTTTTTTCGGTAGACAGCCTTATTACACCACCTGAACAGTCGGGTAAAAACGGTCAGGTGCAAAAGGCGTTCAACAGTCTTATGAAGGACACGAAGGTACAGCTCAAAACACCTGTGTACGGAGAGTATCAGACCTCCTTCGTTTTGCTGGATATAAATAACGATGGCGTTGAGGAAGCCTTCGTTTTCTACACGGATTCATCCTCTGCAGAGGGCTCTGTGCGAATGGCATTTATGGAGTGTGTGGATGATGACTGGTTTATCTCCTCCGACATCAAGGGTGCAGGCAACGGGGTGTATGACGTTGAATTCGTCGACCTTAACAGAGACGGTTATTCAGAGGTGCTTGTCAGCTGGTCTTTGCTTGACAGTAAAACCACAAGAATCGTCAGCGTTTTCGAAATAGCAGACGGTGGCAATCATAAGCTTGTTCTGAATTCATTGGGCAATGAGTATTGCAATGCAAAGACTGTTCTTGATTTTAATAATGACGGAGCAGATGACCTTTTGCTCATCTACCTTGATGATACAGGCGCAGTCCAGAAATCATTTTTGAGAATGTTTACCTTAAACGCCAATAATCAGATGATTAAATACGGCGAGACTGTACTTGATAGTGCTATTGCTTCTATATCCACAATACAGAGTGATATTGCAACAATCGGTGGTCAGCAAACAGTTAGGCTTTTCGTCGATTGTGCGAAGAATGACCGTACCATATTTACCGAGGGTGTTTATTGGGATAGTCGCTTGCTTGTACCTACAAGGCTTTTCACCGAGCCATCGGTCACCAATCTTCGTAATTCGTTGCTTACCTGTAAGGATATAGATAACGATGGGCTTTTAGAAATACCTACAACCACAAAGCTATATGGTGACGAAAACACCTTGACTGTAAAAACGGAAACAGATATGTATACACTTTCACTTCTTTTGTGGGAGGGTGCTCCGGGAGATAATAATCATAAAAGCTTTATCACCTTGCTTAATCCCTTGGATTATTACCTTTTCATCTTTGAGTGGGGTAGCTCTGTTACCGTTAAATACGACTCGCTTCGTGAAGCGCTTATATTCTGCGAGTGGAATGAAGAAGAAAAGAAAACAGGTGATGAGCTGTTTTCCATCACCCACAGAGAAAGCCTTGCCGAAAATGAAATTTTAGGTGAGCTTTTGGCAGAAACCGAAAAAGGTGTTTATTACTATCAGATTACTGAAAAGGGAATCGATTTTGGCATAACGGATGAAATCGTTTCCTCGTCATTTATAAAAATTAACTAAGGCAGGATGTATTTATGAAAAAAGTACTTATTGCAGAAGATGAAGCAGCTATACGTGAAATTATAGCCATAACATTAAAAAGAGCAGGCTACGAGGTTACAGAGGCTTGTGACGGTCAGCAGGCTATTGACATCTATAATTCTAAAAACGGAGCCTTCGACGTAGTTTTGCTGGATATTATGATGCCTAATGTAGATGGTCTTGAGGTTTGTAAAACCTTGCGCAACCAAAGCAGTACGGTTGGTATTATAATGCTTACAGCCAAAACTCAGGAGATGGACAAGGTTTCGGGTCTGCTTATGGGTGCCGATGACTATATTACAAAGCCATTTTCACCATCAGAGCTTATGGCAAGGGTAGATAGTGTGTATCGTAGAGTAGCAATGAATACTCAACCTCCGGCACAGCCTGTTAAGGCAGAAAAAATAATTATAGAGCCCTTTGAGCTTAACCTGAGAAACAGAACGCTTTATAAAAACAACGTTCTTATCGAGTTAACTCAGGTGGAATTCCAGATTGTAGAATTCTTCTTCAATAACCACGGCAAGGCGCTCAGCAGAACAGATATCCTTAAGGAGGTCTGGGGTGAGTCCTACTATGGTGACGATAAGGTAGTAGATGTTAATATCAGGCGATTGAGAATGAAGATTGAAGAGGAGCCATCAATACCCAAGCACCTTGTTACTGTGTGGGGTATGGGTTAAAAGTGGATATAACACGCATATGATTTTTTGATTTAAACGAAAAGAGGTGATAAGTAATGGAAAAAAAGCCAACGGGCTTCAAGCGTGTTTCTAAAATCAGCGTACAGGAGGCAAAGCGCCTTTTAGCTGAAAGGCAGGAGAAAAAAGAAACTAAAAAGAAGCCGGGTATTATCCCACTAAAGCGTGGTGAGGAAAAAAGGTTTTTTAAGGGCATCACAAAAAGGTGGGCAACAAACACGTTACTTATTACCGCACTTATATTACTTGCAGTTGTTGCAACAAGTATACTGTTCATAGTGCAGTACTATCGCAACTACGTTGTTTCTTACCTTTCCGACTATGCAAACGAGGCTGTTGTAACCTTCTTTACTCCTTACGTGGAGGCTAATGATGAGGTTTTTGAGCAAAAAGCAAAGGAGTTTACAGATAATTTTTCTGATAAATCCAGGGTTGAGGTTCAGGTCATTAACAGAGAAGGTCTTGTTGTTGTTTCATCCTCAGGCTTCAAAAGTCAGGAAAGTATAAACGATATGGAGGACGTTCAGGAAGCAAGAACCTCTCCCACAGGTATATGCAAGTGGTTTGGCTTCAACAAAAACGGTGAGCACATCGTCAGCGTTGCTATGGCTTTGCCACAAACGGCAGACGGTAGCTTTTCAGGTGCTGTGCGCTTCGTTTCCTCAATGAAGGGCATAGACGCACAGATTATTTCACTTGTGCTTATAATTCTTTTCATATATGTAGTAGCATTGTTTTTTGTTGCATTGTCAGGTGTTTTCTTTGTACAGACGATTGTTTCACCGGTTCAAAGAATTAACGAAACAGCAAAGCTTATTGCAGGAGGAAACTACGAGGTACGAGTTGAAACCGATGATAAGGCAGATGACGAAATCACCGAGCTTGCAAAGTCAATAAATACAATGATTGAAGAGGTTGCAGCCTCCGATAAAATGAAAAACGACTTTATCTCAACCGTATCTCACGAACTAAGAACACCACTTACAGCTATCAAGGGCTGGGGTGAAATGCTTAAGGAGTTAGATGGTGAGGATCGTGAAATTGCCCGTAGGGGTACAGAGGTCATAATCAACGAGTCAGAGCGACTATCAAAGCTTGTTGAGGAGCTTTTGGACTTCTCACGTATGCAAAGTGGCAATATGACCTTGCGTCTTGAAAAGATAGACGTTCTCGCAGAGTTAGATGAGGCTGTTTTTGTATTTAAAGAACGCTCCAAGAGAGACAATATCGAAATTAAATACAATGCTCCCGAAATACCTGCACCTATGATGGGTGACCCTAACAGAATAAAACAGGTGTTTGTCAACCTTCTTGACAACGCCTTCAAATATAATAAAGAGGGTGGCTTGGTTGACGTTGAGGCCATTGTAGATGATGGCGTGCTTACAATCAACATATCCGATACAGGCTGTGGTATTGCCCCTAAGGATTTGCCCAACGTTAAAAAGAAATTCTATAAAGCCAACCTGCAGGTGAGAGGCTCGGGTATCGGCTTGGCTGTTGTTGATGAAATAGTAGGGCTTCACAACGGCGTATTTGAAATAAACAGCGTTGAGGACGTTGGCACAACCGTTACAGTTGTTTTCCCTATAGAAAGGGTGCCTGTTGAACAGCCAACCTCCTTGATAGAAGAAATGATGGTGAGTGAAAATAATGAGTAATAAAAAAGAAGAAGCACCAAAGATATCAGTAGGTGGTCAGGCTCTTATTGAGGGTATTATGATGCAGGGTCCCAAGGGCGCTGCCATGTCGGTAAGATTGCCCGACGGCACTATTGAAACCGAAAAGCTTCAGGTGAAGCACCTTAAGGATAAATTCAAGCCGGCAGGACTTCCCGTAATCAGAGGTATAGTAAATATGGTAGAAAGCCTTCTTTTCGGTTACAAGTGTCTCGAAAAGTCTGCCGTAAAGGCAGGGCTTGATGATGATACCAACCCTGAAAATATGTCCAAGCTGGATAAATGGCTTTCAGACCACTTCGGCCCTAAAATGATGGCAGTAATTTCAGGTATAGCAATGATTTTAGGCTTGTTACTTGCATTCTTCCTGTTTACCTACCTTCCTTCAATTACAGTAGACGGAATGGATAAATATATTTTCAAGAATGCTTTGCAGAATATACATCCTCTTTTTGAGGGTATTATGCGAATGATTATATTTGTTGCATATATTTGGCTTGTTGCCAAAATGCCCGACATCAAAAAGGGGGTTATGTAACACGGCGCAGAGCATAAATCTATATTCTGCTACGAAGCAGGCTTACCATTGACCGTAGAAAACGTAAGAAAGCAAAAGCGCTTTCACCCTCGCTGTGGTACAAGCTTCATTTTCGTAATTCTCATAATCAGCATTTTCCTTTCATCAGCTCTTGTTGTTGCCTTCCCTTCAATAGATGACAACAGAGTTATATGGATGATAGTCAAGCTTTCTCTTTTACCACTCACGGTAGGTATCGGTTATGAGTTTATCAAATATGCAGGCAAGCACAACAATATCATTACACGTGTACTTTCTGCACCCGGCTTGTGGATGCAAAGAATTACAACTCAGGAGCCAACCGATGATATTATTGAGGTAGGTATTGAGGCTATAAGGACTGTGCTTTACGGTGATGAGCCCGAGCAAACAGAGGGCGACGGGTCAGATGCAAAGGAGCAGGAAAATTGAAAACTCTTTATGCAGTATATCGTGAGGCAGTAAAGCTTCTGCAGTCAGCAGGGGTAGAAGCACCTGAGTTTGATGCACAGCAGCTTGTAAGCTTCTGCTTTGGATATAATAAAACACAGCTTTTAATGAATTCAGGAAACGATGTAGACGAGGTGAAGCTTATCCACTTCAATTCCTGTGTTAAAAGGCGTTGTGACCACGAGCCCTTGCAGTATATTATAGGAATGTGGGATTTCTACAAGTATTCCTTTAAGGTTGGTAGTGGTGTACTTATTCCAAGACCTGAAACAGAGCTGCTTGTTGAGTTTGCAGTTGAAAAAATAAGGGAAAACGGCTGTAAGATTGTTTTTGATTTGTGCTGTGGTAGTGGCTGTATAGGCTTGTCTGTAGCAAAGGAATGTCCCGGCGTAGAGGTTTATTGCCTTGATATTTCGGACGATGCTTTAGAGTACACCCGTAAAAACAAAGAAATGCTTATGTGCGACAACGTCAAGGTCATAAAAAGCAATATTTTAGAGGGTACAAGCTTTATAGGTCTGCCAAGGCCCGATATTATTCTTTCAAACCCACCGTATATTCGCTCGGCAGAAATTGGGACCCTTCAAGAAGAAGTGTTGTTTGAGCCTGTACTTGCCCTTGACGGTGGTGCAGACGGATTAATTTTCTACCGTCAGCTTGCAGAGGTTTGGTATCCTCTTATCAATCGTGGTGGCTACCTTGCTATGGAGTGTGGCGAGGACCAGTCAGGCGATATTCTATCTCTGTTTTTATCCAAGGC
>JAZSJL010000212.1:0-2354 GCA_045534355.1 Acutalibacteraceae bacterium | reverse complement strand
ACAAGATTCCGTAATGAGTGCTGTGAAAGTCTATGCAGCACTGTTACTACCCTGCTTGCAGGTATTCTCGGTACCATATTGCTTTCTATAGTATTCCTTGCAATAGAATTTGTGGCAACAAGCATAATCGGTGCTATCCTTACAGGAGTGCTCCTCTTCTTCTTTTTCCTTACAGTAACCTCAACTGCCTGCCTTGTGCGTTGCCTTTTCAACTGTGAGAGTTAAAAATTTTCGCTGACTAATACAAAATCAACCGAGTGGAGTCAATGCTCTACTCGGTTGATTTGTTTTTTGTAGCTTAATTATTTACGATAGTTATCCTCAATCACGTTATCCACAGCACCCAAAAGAGATTTTTCCTCTGTTATGGGTATATCACAGCTGTAGTGCCATATCATAACTCCACCATAGCCGTTATTAATAGCGTACTCTGTTTTCTTTTTTATAACGTCAGTAGTATTGAACCAAAAATCCTTGCCTGTTTCGTCACAATGGTACCAGCCGTCGTCTCCGATTTTCTCATAGCAACTATTATATCCATACCAATATTCAGATAAATCCGTTGGTCTTGAATAAAATGGCAAGCCGATATTTATCTTTTCATTCGGTATTCTTTTTAGGTTTTTGTTGGCTAAACGCTCAAGCGTTCCCTCGTACGTAGCGTGCCTCCCCTGTTCATCCACAAAGTCATACACCATAAGCTCAAAGGTATCAATTTCCTTGATTGCAGAAGAATTAAAGCCAACATTCCAGTCGCTGATTGCTACACCTAATGTGTAGTCGCCAAGTCTCTCACCAAGTGAAACAAGAAACTTATTAAATCCACGCTGTGCCTTACGGGAAATAGGGTATTCATAATCGAAATGTACTCCGTCGAAATGGTATTCATCAAGAATTTTGATAATATTATCCTCTAAAACACCACTTTTGAAAGCCTTGTTGTGTTGCTCACTTTTGGCTTCCATCTGTTCCTCCCACACGGTTGAATCCGTTTTACCGTCAGGACCTAAAAGATTGAGTGAAATATGCACATCTCTTTCCCCGATAGCTGTACGCAGATTATTAAGAGCTGTTTCTAATTTTTCTTTTTGGTAAATCACGTTACCCTCGCTGTCAAAGGCTGCACATTCAAAAAGAATGGCATGAGTAACAGCGTTAAAATCTTCAGCATTAAGGCTATCTGCTGATTGAACGTAATCCCCTCTTATATATGTAGTAACCCTGAAATTATCAACCTTATCATTTTTAGTATTTACAGAACAACCTGAAAAATAAATCGCTATATTTATAAGTAGTATAAACAGTGCAACAAATCGTTTGAAATGCTGATTCATTTTCTTTTCCCCTTTGTTTAAAATTGATGTGGATATAGGTTATATTCAGTATATCAAAGAATTTTTATGTTTGCAATTAACAGCTTTTAAGTTTTGTTGAAATGTTTTTGCTGTTATGCTATATTGATAAAGGTGATGAATATATGAAAAAAATCATATTTGCCAATAATATTGTAACAGTTGTACAATTGAGCTTCATTGCGTTAAGTGTGTTAATGGTAAACTTCCAATAAAACTTTGTGAGGTGTGTTTATGAAAAAATATGATATTGCAGCTTTTGTGTGGCCCTCTTACACAGGTGATGAGCCTCGCACACGCATATTCTGGCCTGATGGTATCGGTGAGTGGCAAACTGTAAAAGCAATGACCGACAAGGGCTACGAGGGTTGTCGTTGGCCTCGTATTCCTTTGTGGGGATATGAAAACGAGGCTGACAGCACCGTTATGGAAAAGCAGATCGACTGTGCTGTTTCTCACGGTATAAACGTATTTATTTATGACTGGTACTGGTACGATAACAGGCCGTTTTTAGAAAACTGCCTTAACGACGGATTTTTAAAGGCTAAAAATAATAACAAAATGCAGTTTTGTCTTATGTGGGCAAACCACGATGCAAATCACCTTTGGGATAAAAGAAATTCAGACAAAGACTTATCCACAGTTATATGGAGTGGTGTTGTAACACCGAAAATTTTTTCAGAAATCTGTGACAGAACAATTGAAAAATACTTCAAAAGGGATAACTACTACTGTATAGACGGTTGCCCCGTTTATATGATTTTTGATATTGATAACTTCATACGCTCCTTTGGTACAAGTGATGAGTGTAAAAAAAACATTTCACAGTTCCGACAAAAGGTCATTGACGCAGGCTTCAAGGGTCTCCACCTTCAGTTTGTGCATTGGCGAAACCGAGTGTTCAATTGGCTTAAGGATGAGGATTCTCAAAAGGGAGTAAACTCTGCCCAAATGTACGAATTTCTTGGTGCAGATTCCGTAACAAGCTACTACTGGGGCTGT
>JAZSJL010000172.1:0-3674 GCA_045534355.1 Acutalibacteraceae bacterium | reverse complement strand
AATTCCTGAGTGTGCTTGAAGAGGTAAAGTGGAACACCACTTGCCTGTGTGAACTTAGAACCAGGAACACGGATACCGTAACCGAGCTGGTCTGACCAACCGTGGTAAGCACCACCCATTTTAAGGATGTTCTTCTTACCTGTTGCAAGACGAGCAACACGAACAGCTGTCATACAAGCTTCTGTACCTGAACCCTGCATACGGAACATATCTACAGTTTCAACGCTGTCAGAAATCTTTTTTGCAAGCTTGTATTCAAACTCGTGGAAAAGACCTGTTGAAGGTCCACAGGTATTGAGAAGATCGATAACCTGATCTCTGACAACCTTTGGGTTAGAACCGAGAACTGTCGGGCCACCTGCCTGAAGGAAGTCAAAGTACTCGTTACCGTCAACGTCGTAGAGCTTCATACCCTCTGCTTTAGTAAATACGAGAGGGAATGGATAGTTGAAAGCAAGGTTGTGCTGAACACCGCCGGGGATAACCTGCTTTGCTTCTGAAATCATTTCTTTACTCTTGGCACATTTCTTATCGTAATACTCTTCCTCGTATTTCTTAAGAACGTCCGGTTTGATTGTGTAGATTGGTTTTTTAATGAGCTCGTCAAGCTGTCTGTTTATGGCGGCAGCGTCATGATACTCACTGATAGCAAATCTTGTGTCCATAAAGAGTCCTCCTCTAAAGTGAATTTTGATTCACTTTTTATTATACATTATAAAATATGCTTGTCAAGAGGAAACTGATGCTTGAAAAAAATCGTGTAGAAACTTAACAAAAGCTTAACAAGATTTTTATGCAAAATTAACCTAAATTTTTGAGATTTTTTGAATTTTTGAAAAAACAAAAAAATTGTAGATAATTTCACTAAAAGATTTCAGAAAAATACTCGTTGCTTTGTTGACAATATACCATTGGTCTGTTAAAATATAACAGAATATACATCAATTCAAAAAGGAGGATGTTTGTTTTGCAAAATCTTATGGATTCAAAAACTCTTGCCTACATAAATTTGTTCGGTATTTTGGGTACACTCGAAAATCTTTGTGAGCTTGTGCCCGAGGCTGCTGAGCTTCTTGAAGGCAAAAAGCCTATTTCCATTGGCTTTGAGGTAAAGAATGGCCCAAGCGCAACTCTTTATTTCAAAAACGGCAAATGCCGTATGGAGCAGGGTTGCTCAACTTGTGACGTTAAGCTTCCTTTTTCAAGCTGTGAAAAGTTCAACGGACTTATTGACGGCACAGTTACACCAATTCCGTCAAAGGGCTTCCAGCATATTGGTTTCCTTCTCAAAACCTTTACAGCTCTTACAGACCTTCTCACAAAATATATGAGAGCATCTGAAGAGGACCTTAAGGACCCTGTTTTCTTTGAGCGCAGCACAAAGCTTATGCTCTATACAATCGGTGTTGCTATTGCACAAATCGGTAACAACGACCAGATTGGTAAATTCAGCGCAAAGGCTATTGAGGATGGCAGCGTTTTAATCGGTATCAAAAACGGCCCTGCAGTTGAGCTGGTTTGTAAGGACCACCGTCTTGTTACAATCAAAAAGGCACCTGAAGCATATCGTGCTGCTATGATTTTCGATTCTATCGAAACAGCAAGAGGTCTTTTCGACGGCAAGCTCAATGCACTTGCTTGTATCGGTACAGGCAAAATCGAAATGCACGGTCTTGTAAGTATGCTTGATAACATCAACCGTATACTCGACAGAGTTGCATTATATATAGGATAAGGAGGCAGTGAAATGAGTAAGAAATATCCATTATACAAAACTACTAAGTCAGACGAATATTTTCAACGTGCTGCCAAGGTTATCCCTGCAGGTGTTTACGGACATCTCGGCCCTGCAGAGGGTCAGTTTATCCCTGTTAACAGATGGCCTCGCTTCTCCGAGAAGGCAAAGGGCTCATACTTCTGGGATGTAGACGGCAACCAGTATATCGACTATATGTGCGCATATGGTCCTAATATCCTCGGTTATTGCGACGAGGACGTTGACGCTGCTGCTATTGAGCAGATTAAGAAGGGCAACTGCGTTACATCACCTGACAAAATTATGATTGAATGTGCAGAGCTTCTTGTTGATACAGTTGCTACTGCTGACTGGGCTTTCTTTGCAAAGAATGGTAACGATGCTACACAGGGTGCTATCCTTACAGCACGTGCACACACTCACAGAAAGAAGCTGGTATTCTTCAACAACTTCTACCACGGCGTATCTCCAATGGTGCAGAAGATTGACTACCCGGGTGTTACACCTGAGGACGTTGCTAACAACCTTTATGCCCGTTGGGACGATATTGAAGGTCTTAAGCAGATTATTGCTGAAAACGAAAACGAAATTGCAGCTATTATTGCACAGCCATACAACCACGGTAACTTTATCGACAATGCTTTCCCTGTAGACGGCTTCTGGAAGGAAGTCAGAGAGCTTTGCACAAAGCACGGCATTGTTCTTATTGTTGACGATGTTCGTTGTGGCTTCCGTCTTGACCTTGCAGGCTCCGACCACTTCTTCGGCTTCGAGGCAGACATCATCTGCTTCTGTAAGGCTCTTGCAAACGGCTACAATATGTCTGCATTCTGTGGTAAAGAGTTCTTGAAAAATGCTGCATCCAGCCTTTCCTACACAGGCTCTTATTGGATGAGTGCTGTTCCCTTTGCTGCTTGTATTGCTTGTATCAATAAGCTTAAGGCTATTGATGCTCCAAAGCTTTTCGACACAATGGGCAGACAGCTTACAGATGGCTTTGTTGCTGCAGGTAAGGAGCACGGCTTCGACCTGAGAGTAACAGGTGCACCTGCACTCTTCTATCTCAGAATAGCAAACGATGATTCACTTCTTCTCCACCAGGATTGGGTTGCAGAGTGTGTTAACAGAGGTATGTTTATTACATCTCACCACAACCACTTTATCAACGCTTCCCTTACACAGGAGGATATTAACAGGTCTATTGAAATTGCAGAGGATGCTTTCAAGGCTGTTAAGAAGCTTCATCCGGAATTAGGTTAATTTTACCGATGTCTATCGGCTTATAAAACAAATTAGGAGGAATTAAAATGGCACTTTCAAAACAGGAGTGGCTTGCTCTTGAAAAGAAAGCAAATGAGCTCCGTAACCTTTGCCTCGATACAACATACTGGGCAGGCAGCGGCCACATCGGTGGCGGTATGAGCGTTATGGATATTATGACAGTGTGCTACCACAAGTACATGCACATTAAGGTTGACGAACCAAACTGGGAGGACAGAGATCGCTTCATTCTCAGTAAGGGTCACGCAGGTATTGCTTATGCACCTGTTCTTTGCGACCTTGGCTTCAACGACAAGGAAATGCTCAAGACCTTTAACCTTTCCGGCTCTAAAATGGGTATGCACCTTGACTCAAACAAGGTTGTTGGTGTAGATGCATCAACAGGCTCACTTGGTCACGGACTTTCAATCGGTGTAGGTACTGCACTTGCTGCAAGACTTCTCAAAAAAGATTACAAGACATTTGTTGTTCTTGGTGACGGTGAGCTGGATGAGGGCTCAAACTGGGAGGCAGCAATGAGCGCTGCTCACTACAAGCTTACAAACCTTATTACCTTCGTAGACCGTAACCACAATATGATTGACGGTAACACAAAGTCGGAGGCCAAGCGGTCTTAGGAAGACAATACTAATGGCCA
>JAZSJL010000028.1:0-5697 GCA_045534355.1 Acutalibacteraceae bacterium | reverse complement strand
GTTTCAGGTAAAAAGGTGTGTGTTATCAAGGAGTTGCTTGATAAAGCAGATGCTCAAACTAAAGCTAAAACACAAGCTTATATTTCAGCTTTAAAGGCAAATGGCGTTGTGGTTGAAGAAATCTCTTGTGATTTATTCAGCCTTGCAAATACAGCATGGCAGATTCTTATGTGTGCAGAAACCTGCAATAACGTTTCCCGTTATGATGGCGTGAAATTCGGTCACCGTTCAGAAAAGGCAAGAAATATAGATGAGTTATACGTAAACTCAAGAACAGAGGGCTTTAACTTCCTTACAAAGGCAGTTATTCTCTACGGCTCCGACGTTTTATCAAAGAATCGCTACAAGGCTTGCTATGACAAATCACTCAGAGTGCGCCGTGTAGTTAAGGAAGGCTTCGATAAGCTGTTTGAGAGCTACGACGCTGTGCTTACACCTGTTTGCAGTAAATCAGCATACGAAAGCTATGATATTTACGGTGCTTTCGAATTAGTTTTCAATGAGAGCGTATTTACAGCTGCTGCAAACCTTATAGGTGCTCCCGCACTTGTAAGTGGTGGCGTTCAGCTTATGGGTAAGGCTTTCTCCGAAAGTACACTTCTCAGCCTTGCAAATAGTGTTGAAAGGAAGGGTGAATGAGTATGAAATATGAAATAGTTATCGGTCTTGAAACACACGTTGAGTTAAGCACCGAATCAAAAATATTCTGCTCCTGTGGTGGTCACTCTGCTGCAAATGAGCCCAACGATTGTGTATGCCCTGCTTGTAGTGGTATGCCGGGTATGCTCCCTGTTATGAACAAGAGAGTTGTTGAGCTTGCTGTTACAGCAGGTATTATGCTTAACTGTAACATCAATCGCTATACAACCTTCGATAAGAAAAACTACTACTATCCCGACCTTCCTTGTGCATACCAGATTACACAGCTTAATCACCCTATTTGCACAGATGGTTGCGTTACAGTAAAAACAAGCGAGGGTACAAGAGATATTCGTATCAAGCAGATTCATATGGAAGAGGATGCAGGTAAGCTTGTTCATAGTGGTAATTCTTCTTACGTTGATTTCAACCGTACAAGTGTTCCTCTTATTGAGATTGTTACTCAGCCTGATTTCCGTAGTGCAGAGGAGGTTCTCGTTTACCTCAACAAGCTTAAATCTATGTTCCGTTCAGGTGGTATTTCAGAGTGCGAAGAGGGAGCAATGCGTTGCGACATCAATATCTCTGTAAGACCTGAGGGTAGTGAAGAATTTGGTGTTCGTACAGAAATCAAGAATATGAGCTCCTTCGAAGCAATTGAAAAGGCAATTCGCTACGAATCACAGCGTCATATAGATGCTCTTGAGTTTGACCTCGAAGAGCTTGTTCAGGAAACAAGACGTTTCGACGATGCTACAGGTAAAACTATGGCAATGCGTAACAAAGAAACAGAGGCAGACTATCGCTATTTCCCTGATGCTAACCTTATGCCTATTATCATTGATGATGAGTGGCTTGAGCAGATTAAGGCAAACAAGCCTGTTGCAGTAGATGAAAAGGCAGAGCAGTACAGAGAAGCAGGTATTTCCGAAAAGGAAATTGAAATGCTTATTTCAAACCACAAAATTGCAAAGCTTCTTGATGATGCTGTTGCTTTAGGCTGTAATCCAAAGGATACAGCAGCCTGGATTCTTACAGACTGTGCAGGTATACTTCGTAAGGACGGCAAAACTCTCAATGACCTTACAATGACAGCAGAGACTCTTACAGCTGTTATCAAAATGGTTGAGAGTGGCACAATTAACCGTAATGCAGGTAAGAAGATTCTTATTGCAGTTATTGAAGACGGCGTTGACCCTGTTGCATATTGCAAGGAGCAGGGGCTTGACAGAAAGGTAGACTCCTCTGCAATCGAAAGCGTTATAGATAATGTTATTGCTGAAAACCCACAGGCTGTTGAAGACTACAAAAACGGTAAAACAAAGGCTATGCAGGCACTCTTCGGTGCTTGTATGAAGGAGCTTCGTGGTGCCGGCGAGCCTGCAATGATTAAAGAAATTCTTGAGAATAAGCTTAAATAATAAATGAATTATATCGGAAGTAAGAGCTACTTCCGATATAATTTTAGGTGTATTATGAAAAAGGTATTATTGATTTTAGTGGGAGGTACAATCTGCACCTCCTTTACAAAGCACGGCACGTTGTCTGTAGACAGCTCTGCAGGTACAAGGCTTGTGGATAGCTTTATGAAATCTCAATCTCCGTATAAAGATAAGGTTGAAATAATTACAAGTGAAAACCTTGGTGTTCTTAGCGAAAATATGACTGTAGAAAAATGGAACGTAATAATAAAAACGTTTCAAAAAATGTTTTTTGCAGATAATTATGATGGAGTTGTTTTTGCTCACGGCACAGACACACTCGCATACACAGCCTCATTATTTTCTGTGTTGCTGGCCGGTATAAACGTACCTGTGTTTTTAGCATCGAGTAACGCTCGTCTTGGCAATCCCACAGCAAACGGAAATGATAATTTCAGGTGTGCTGTAGAATGTATATGCAGAGGGATTGCTCCGGGGATATATGTAGCCTATAAGAATATTTCTGATGGTAAAATGTATCTTCACCAAGATACACGGCTACAGCAATGTGAAAATTATTCCGATGATTTTCACAGTCAAGGAGCTATTGATATCACCAACGTAAGTGATAATAATTTTAATGAATTGAACAGTAAGCTTTTACAGTTGTATCCTTGCAATAAGAGGAAATCTCTTGTGGATACAAGTAAGCCGATTCAGCTTCTTAAAAAGGTTTTATATGTTGTGCCTTACGTTGGTATAGATTATTCTGCATATAACTATGGTGCTTTTTCTGCTGTTGTGCACGGCTCATACCATTGTGGTACTGCATGTGTTCAAAAAACAGAAGATAACAGCTACTACGATACAGACTCAATTCTTTATATGTTGGATTGTTGCGAAAAGGAAAATGTGGATGCATATATTACACCAACAAGACAGGCAGGGGAGTATTACGATACTATAAGGGTAATGGCAAACCATACCGGTAAAATAAACTTTATCTACGGCATTACCGCAGAGTGTGCATATACAAAGCTTGTTATAGCTTATTCCCTTTTTTCGGAAAAAAAAGATATTGAGAAATTTATGAACACAGAAATAAATTTTGAGTTTATAAAATAAATAATTCGCAAGGTGTAAGCCTTGCGAATTATTTATTTTATATCTGCTCTAAAATATAGCTTTTAATATCCTCTAATTTGCTCTTTTTCCAATCGCCTTTTTCAGCTTCCTGGGCAAGGGGTACAAGAATAAAGAAATCGAGAGTTTCGCCCGGGACCCTGCCTGTTCGTAACGGTTCTCTGAAATGCTCTGCCCATTCTTCTTCTGTGGCATTTTTAAATCTTGCAGGGTTTAAATATGCCATTTGCCTTTTTGTTGCAGCAATATGCATCTTGGCAGAGAGTGGAGAAAGGAGCTTGTAATCTTCCTCCTGAACGTCATAAAATATTGCAGGTAAGTCTGCTTTAACGATACGCTCTGTATCTCTCTTGATTTCAAGACCCATAGGCTCATAGGTGAAGCTGTCCTCTGTGAAATTCAGTTTTACAACTATACCAAGCTCTGTTTTGTGCTGTGAACGTTGGTAATCTGTATCAAAAATGAAATTACCTAAAGAGTAAAAGATAATTTTATCTCCCACGGTCTCATAATTCATAGGTACGTGTGGATGGTGACCAACAACTATATCTGCACCCATTTCAAGATATTTGTGGTATCTTTCCCTTGTATAGGGTGACGGTAGTGGTGTGAACTCCTCACCTGCGTGGGCAACAACAATACACCAACGGCACTTTGATTTTATTTGATTGATGGTTTCCTGTATAGCCTCAAGGTCACTCCAGCTATAGCAGCCGGCTTTGTTTTCATCGGCTTTTCTGCAAGCCCTTTGGTAACCTACACCAAACATACCTATGCCACCTGCTTCAGGGAAAACAACAGGCTCCATAGCCTCTTTTATATTCATACCGGCACCTATTGTTTTTACACCGTTTTCTTTGGCTATTTCAAGTGTACGCCTTATGCCGTATTCGCCGGCATCCATAATATGATTGTTGCAGATGTTCCATATATCTGCTCCCATATTTTTTAAAACCTTTACGGCTTCAGGGTCAATTGTGTGCAAAAGCTGTTGTACGCCCTCGGTTGTGGTGTTTGGCTCTGTTTCTGCAACGGGTCCTTCCACATTTGCGCAAACGTGGTCTGCACTGTGCAGAAAACGGAGAAGCTCATCTGATATAAGCTGAGGGTCCTCCCATTTGCCGTACATATATTTATCAAAACCAATATCTCCTGTAAAAACAAAAGATGTACTGTTTTTCATTGTTAAAATCCTCTCGGTAGATTATTTATTATTGCTTGAACAAATCTTATTATAGAATATATAAAATTTTCTGTCAATTAAAGCATTTGATATATTTGACATTGCATATTTCAGGTGCTAAAATAAAAGTGTCTATGTTACTTTAGGAAAGATTGATGGAGGAAGTGCTGTTTTTGATGCTTGAAAAATTTTCTAAGGTAGTTTTTTGATTTTTCTTGGATAGGTAGGTGTATGGGAATAAATCATTGAAGGGAAGATTTTTCTTCGTGGGAATAATCATTCCAAAAGAAATATAAAACACTGAGACGGAAGATGGTAAAAGCGATAGCCTGCTGAAATCCGTTAACGTATAAATCAAAAATTTTAGAAAGAGGTAATACAAATGAGTCTTGAAAAGTATAAAGGTATATTCCCTGCATTTTACGCTTGCTACGATGCAGAAGGAAACGTTTCTGTTGAAGGAACAAAAGCATTGGTTGAATTCCTTATTGAAAAGGGTGTAAACGGTCTTTACGTAGGTGGCTCCTCAGGTGAGTGTATCTACCTTACAGTTGAAGAAAGAAAGCGTACTCTTGAGGCTGTTATGGAGGTAGCAAGAGGAAGAATTGCAATTATTGCTCACGTTGCTTGTAATAATACAAGAGAAAGCTGTGAGCTTGCTCGCCATGCAGAAGCTCTCGGTGTAGATGCTATTGCAACTATTCCACCAATATATTTCAAACTTAATGAAAAAGCAATTGCAAAGTATTGGAATGATATCTCTGCAGCAGCTCCCAATACAGATTACGTTATTTACAACATTCCACAGCTTGCAGGTGTTTCACTTACACTTTCCTTGCTGGATGAAATGCTTAAAAATCCAAGGGTAATCGGTGTAAAAAACTCCTCAATGCCTATTCAGGATATTCAGATGTTCAAAAGACAGGCAAAGCTCAACAACAGAGAGATTGTTGTTTTCAATGGTCCGGATGAGCAGTTTGTAGGTGGCAGACTTATTGGTGCAGACGGTGGCATTGGTGGTACATATGCTGTTATGCCGGAGCTTTTCGTAAAATTGAACCGGATGCTTCTGTCAGGTGATTTTGAAAATGCAGGTAAATTGCAGGATGATATTAACGAGGTAATTTACACAATGTGCTCAACAAAGGGTAATATGTACGCTACAGCAAAGTCAGCTCTTAAAATAAGAGCAGGGCTTGAGCTTGGTGGTGTAAGAGAGCCACTTCTCAATCTTGAAGAGGGTGATGAGATTATCGTTGAAAAGGTAGCAAATCTCGTAGAAACAGCCGTTGCAAAGTGGGTTAAGTAATT
>JAZSJL010000154.1:0-2029 GCA_045534355.1 Acutalibacteraceae bacterium | reverse complement strand
CAACCAAGCTGTATTAATTGAATTACTTGACTTAATAAACACCCTCCAACGAAAACTTGGCTTTCGTTGGAGGGTATATCTTTGTTATGTTTATTTTAATTTCAAAACTGCATTGTGGTCGTCTATGCCATAGTTTCCTGCACTATGCTTTAATATTTCAAATAAGTCAGCCTTGTTGCCGTCTATATCTTTAACAGAGATTTTGTTCAAAATGAATTTTAATCTTTTTAATATACCAAGAAGTGCATCACCCTCGGGTGAGCCCTCAACAAATGGCTGGTTGCCTGCAAAAAGGTTTTGCACAAGCTGAACAATGTAATCCTTTAAAAGCATTTTTTTAATTGATTTGTCGCACTTTACAAAGAAAAGCCTGCAAAGTCCACCACAGGTAAGCTTGTCAAACAGCTTTCCTACAAGCTGAAGAGCTTTAAGCATAAAGGGTGTTTTCTTCATGCCAAGCTTTCCTGCCATTCTTTCAGGGTTGTTTTTCATATCTCTAAGCATATTAAGTATCATGCTGTCAAATAAATCTGAAAGATATTTTTTGCAGGTTCTTCCGTTTGTATCCCACTCAAAGTCAGGTATGGGCTCACTTTTAATATCAATTGTTTCGGTATCCTCAAACGTAACAAAGCGCATATACGCAGGGCAGCCTATAGCAGAGCCTGTGCAAACATCATAAAGCTTGTTGCCTTTTTCGGTTACCTTTTCATTTATTGCCTGGTTGTGCATATGGCCTGTAAATACAAGGTTACAGCCTTCATCTGCCATCATTGTTGTTATGTAGCCTGAGTTTTTTTGTACAGCCGAGCCTATAAGCGAAAAGATTGGTTGACCCGGTAAAAGAGGGTAGTGGTTAATTGCAAAAATCATTTGGTTGTTTGCCTTTGCATCTCGTATTTGCTCCTTAATCCACTCTAATTGCTCTTCATCGTATGTTTCACGGCAATCCTCTGTGCCATCATTGTTAAGTGCCAAAAGGCGTATTTCGGGTGTGAGCCGGGCAACGTATGAGAGATGCTTTTTGTCAACTGCAATAGCATCCTTAAAGCCGAATTCGTAGTACAGGTCGAATAGTTCTTCTCTGTTTGTGTGCTCGACTTCGTGAATACCTGAATCGGTATAGCCTCTGCAGTAGTCGTTGAAGTCGTGTCCTGCTGTTATAACGTAAACTTTTTTGCCGTTATCCTGAAGCTTTTTAAGGAGCTTTATAAAGCCAAGGTGACTTTCTTTTTCGCCATTGAAGCTTAGATCACCTGGGATGAGAATAGTATCTGTTTTTGTCTGTGTTGCAAGGTAGTCGAAAATAGCATTGTTAATAGATTCTGTTTCTGCAAAGCATTTTTGCTCAAAACGCATAAATTCATCGTATTCCTTGCCGTATGCGCCAAGGGAATTTTTAAAGAAATGGGTATCGGTAATTAAGTAAAAGTTTAAAAGGCTCATAGTACACCTCACAATTTTGTTTATACTATTTTACCATATACTTTTTTGTGGTGCAAGAATATTGTAATTATATTGTCTTTTTTGGATAAATGTGATATATTCAGTAAAAGAAATAATATTAGTAGGTGTTTGTATGGATTTCAGAAATGATTTAGTTAAAAATATTTTACCCTTCTGGTTAAATAACGCCATTGATTATGAAAATGGTGGTATATATACCTGCCTGGATAAAGAGGGTAATATATATGGTACTGATAAAAGCGTATGGTTTCAGGGACGTGCCCTGTGGGTTTTCTCAAAGGCATATAACCTTATTGATAGAAATGAAGAATACCTTAAGGCTGCAAGGTGCATTTATTCCTTCCTGCCAAAGTGCACAGATACAGATGGCAGAATGTATTTTACAGTTACTGCAGACGGCAGAGAGCTTCAAAAAAGAAGATATTATTTCTCCGAAACCTTTGCTGCAATAGGCTGTGCCGAGCTTTATAAAGCAACAGGCGATAAGCAGGTGCTTGAAAGTGCAGAAAAGTACTTTAACGTAGCTTACGAGTGCTTCACAGGTGTCAGAAAAAATCCACCT
>JAZSJL010000352.1:0-1854 GCA_045534355.1 Acutalibacteraceae bacterium | reverse complement strand
TATGAGCCGTTTTACAAACGACGTTGACACAGTCAGGGAGGCTATAAGCCAGGGTCTTATACAGACAATATCCTCACTTATTACAGTAGTGGGTATTTTTGCAATGATGCTTTACATCAGCCCTGCCCTCACTTGTTTGATTATAGGTATGCTCTTCATTATGCTCACTATAATCAAATTCATAGGTAAGCGAAGCTCAAACTACTTCCGTAAGCAGCAAATGGCTGTTGGTAAGCTCAACGGCTATATAGAGGAGCTTATTGAAGGTCTTAAGGTAGTTAAGGTTTTCTGCCGTGAGGATAAAACAAAGGAAGAGTTCGGTGAAATAAACGAGGATTTCAGAAAGGCAGCTACAAACGCCCACACCTTCGCAAGCATGCTTATGCCTATTATGGGTAATATCTCATATTTCAATTTCACCTTAACTGCTGCCGTAGGTGCGTTTATCATTATAAGCGTAACAGAGCCAAGTGGTGCTTTAGCACTTTTCACAGGTGGTGTAAAGGGTATACTCACCATAGGCTCACTTGCATCCTTCCTTCAGTACACACGTCAGTTCTCAAACCCTATATCTCAGGTTTCACAGCAGATGAACAACATTCTTGCTGCCCTTGCAGGTGCAGAAAGAATTTTCGACGTTATAGATACACAGCCTGAGGAGGATGACGGCTACGTTACTCTCGTAAATGCTGTTGTTGATGAAAACGGTAACGTAACGGAAACAGAGGAAAGAACAGGCGTATGGGCGTGGAAGCACCCTCACTCTGCAGACGGAAGCATTACCTATACACTCCTTAAGGGTGATGTCCGATTCTACGACGTTACCTTCTCCTACGACGGTAAGAAGACAGTTCTCAAAAACATTTCTCTTTATGCAAAGCCGGGTCAGAAGATAGCCTTTGTCGGCTCCACAGGTGCAGGTAAAACTACTATCACAAACCTTATCAACCGTTTCTACGATATTCAGGAAGGTAAAATCACCTACGACGGCATAAACATCAAGAAAATCAAAAAAGATGATTTACGCCGTTCTCTTGCAATGGTTTTACAGGATACACACTTGTTTACAGGCACAGTAGAGGACAATATACGCTACGGCAGACTTGATGCAACCCACGAGGAAATTGTTGAGGCAGCAAAGATTGCCAACGCTCACAGCTTTATTTCAAGGCTCCCTGAGGGCTATAACACAATGCTTACAGGTGATGGCTCCAACCTTTCACAGGGACAGCGTCAGCTTTTATCTATTGCACGTGCTGCTGTTGCAAACCCACCTGTTCTTATTCTTGATGAAGCCACAAGCTCCATTGACACACGCACAGAAAGGCTTATTGAAAAGGGTACCGATAAGCTTATGGAGGGTAGAACAGTTTTCGTTATTGCCCACAGACTTTCCACCGTTCGAAACTCAAACGCTATTATGGTGCTTGAAAATGGCGAAATCATCGAAAAGGGTGACCACGAATCACTCCTTCAGCAAGAGGGCAAGTACTACAAGCTCTATACAGGACAGTTTGAGCTTTCTTAAAAAAATAATAAATAATAACTACACGGTCATTTGCATATAAGTAAATGACCGTGCTTTTATTTTTTACAAAAGTTACAAAAGTTAAGATTTTGTAATAATTATTGAATATTTTTTTATTTTATATATAATAGGTATGATACTAAAAATGTTCTGACCTTATTTTGAAAATATTTATTTTGTGTGGTTTATTATATGGAACGATTTTTAAAAACAGAAAAGTCGCTGCAGCGACTTGAAAATATTCGTGCTTTTCTGCTTTCAGAAAAGTGGATGACAATACTTTTTGTTGTTGCCGGTCTTTTTGCCTGAAGTCGGATCGTAGCCAT
>JAZSJL010000237.1:0-3214 GCA_045534355.1 Acutalibacteraceae bacterium | reverse complement strand
TCTTAATTTTGACATAATAATTTACTCCTGTTAAAAAAATCAGGTAATCTATCACCTGGTTTCATTATTTCACAGAGGAATAAAAAGTAAATAGGCAACTTGCAGTAATATTTGTTTCAGTTTTCGGCAGACCCTTATTCTTCGAAAGTAAAACTTGATAATCTATCTTACTTATGTTACTATTCACCTAAGAGGTGATTTAATGACTTCAAGAATTGCAGTTTTAGGCTTTGTTGTGCCTATAGTCATTATGGCAAGTGGCTTGATTCAATGTTTTCTTTTTGACGATTTCAGTATTCCTTTTTCATTTATACACTTATTGGTGGTCTTTACCTTTATTTGCATAATGTCATACTTAGCAAAAAAGAAAGACCTTGTTAAAGAATTTGTGTGTTCATACTTTGTTATAGCCATTCCCTTTATTATTGGGTTTTTATGTACGGTTACAGTCAATCTGCAATTAATTGAGAACTCTTTTTTTCAAAGCAGTATGTCTTTTGACAATCTGGCTTTTTGTCTTATGCTTGGTGGGTTTGTCCCTGTTATTGATATTATAGTGTTAATCAGAGCTTTTCATGACGCAATATCAGGATTTGATTATTTTGACGTTATTTTATCATTTGTGTTTACAACAATTGTAATTGTTACACCACTTATAATATACAAATTATCAAAAGCACCAAACAATAATAATACTCAGGAGATTAGCTATGGAAGTAAGATTGATTAAGCCTGACGAAGCTGTGGATTACCTTAAAATATCTGCTGCATCGTTTATATGGAAATTTGATAAAGAGGTAGATAAAGAGGTTGAAATGCCTGTTATGGGTGCTTTTCACAATGGAAAGCTTATTGCAGGTATGGAGCTTTTTGATTTTAAGTGCAACTACTGTGGTAATCTTGTAAATTCACTTGTTTTAAGTGGAATTTGCAGTCAGCCCGAAAATCGCAGAATGGGTGGTGTAAGGGCAATATTCCAAGAAGTAGGAAGAGCTGCTGTCGAAAATGATATTACCTTAGGCTTCCTTTCACCGTTTTCTATTGAATACTATGAGAAATTCGGCTTCGCAAACCTTAACCGTTACTTTGCAATAGAGGTGCCATTTGAAAAGCTGTGCCATATTCCACGCAGCAACGACGTGGAGCTTTATACAGGTGAACAGCTCCGAGAGCTTTGCGAATTACATAATAAGTGTGTTTTTGGGACAAACCTTATGACCTTGCGAGAGGATAACAAGCACTTCTGCTCAAAGCCTCTTGAGGAAGCAGACTATACTTATATTCACAGAAATAAGCAGGGTGAGGCAGACGGCTACGTGCGTTTTAAGGTAAACAGACCCGAGCAGTTAGTGTGCGAGGAGCTTTTTGTGCTCACACCGGAAGCTCTTAAGGGTATTGTAGGCTTTTTGAGAAATTACGATGGTATTGTAAAAACCTTAAAGGTTAAAAAGCAGTACCAGGGTTCACCATTCAGCTGTCTTGCAGATAGACTTGATGGTATAAGCTACCACGACGATAAAGTCTATGCAGGTCGAATTTATAATCTTAAAAAGCTGCTTGAAAATAACGCTTACCCGGAAAAGTATGGTAAATTCAGTATATTGAGCCTTGATGACTTGGAGCAGAACAAAGGCATTTTTCAGGTTGAGTATGAAAACGGCAAGGCATCCGTAACAAGAAGGGCAGAGGGTGAATACGATATAGCTCTAACGCCACCTGCTGCAGCAAGGCTTCTCCTTGCAGGAGAGGGGCACACAGCCGAAACAGCAGTTTACATAGATGGCGTTGAGCTGAAAAACGGAGCAGAGGACTTTTTCAGAGCCTTCCCACATAGATGGACGCTCTTTAGAGATAGCTTTTGGTCTATATAAAAAATAAGTTTTGGGGGTATTTTTATGCTCAGAAAAAGACAGGTGCATCTTGATTTTCACACACACCAGGCTATGCCTGTGGGGAAGTGTTTTTCAAAGAAACAATTTCAAAAGGCTTTGAGGGCAGGTCACGTTAATTCTATTACTGTTTTTTCCAAGTGCCACCACGGCTGGTCCTACCACCCTACACAGGTTAACGAGATGCACCCCGAATTAGATTTTGATTTATTGGGAGCACAGCTTGAAGCCTGTAAAGAAATTGACGTTAATGCTCCTGTATATATTTCAGCAGGGTTCGATGAAAAAGAATACCTGAAGCGTCCCGATTGGCGCTATTGCCCATCACCTAAAAAGGAAGATAACGACGAATACAGCAAGGAGGTGCATTTTCATCTTCTTTGCTTCAACACAGGCTACCTTGATTGTCTTTGTAAGCAGATTGAGGAGGTTATGATTAAATATAACCCCTGTGGCATTTTCCTGGATATTATTTCAGCAAGGGTCTGCTATTGCGAAAAATGTGTTAGCGATATGAAGTCAATGGGCTTAGATATTGAAAATGCTCAGCACAGAGAGGAATTTGCTCAAGTCGTTTTAAATAAATATATTGAGGCAACAAACAATGCCGTAAGAAAGCATAGCGCAACGGCTACCATTTTTCATAATAGCGGTCATATTCCAAAGGGTGACTATCGCTATATTGATGCTAATACTCACCTTGAGCTTGAAAGTCTGCCTACAGGTGGCTGGGGCTACGACCATTTTCCACTTTCAGCAGCATACGTGCGTACACTCAAGGATAAAGAATTTCTTGGTATGACCGGCAAATTTCCCCACAGCTGGGGAGAATTTGGTGGCTACAAGCACCCCAATGCCCTTATTTATGAAACAGCTTTAAGCGTTGCTAATGGTGCAGGGTGCTCAATTGGCGACCAAATGCACCCACTTTCAGAATTGAATATGGCGACCTATGAGCTTATCGGCAAGGCTTATTCCTTAGTTGAGGAAAAGGAGCCTTGGCTTGAGGGGGCAGTAAACGTTGCAGATATTGCAGTCTTAAGCGCCGAGGCAACCTTAAGCAGCAGAGACACAAGGGCAGATATTGGTGCAAACAGAATGCTGCTTGAAAAGAATTATCTTTATAATTTTGTTGATGAAAAAGAAGATTTTTCCAAATACAAGGTTCTTGTTTTGCCTGATGCCTCAGGCTACACCCCGGAAGCTGTTGAAAAAATCAAGGCATATGCAAAGGCAGGTGGCAAAATTATTGCTACAGGCAACGCTTTGGTTAAGGATGGCAAATTCATTCTTGATTTTGGTGCAGAGTACCAAGTCGGAGGCCA
>JAZSJL010000004.1:0-2516 GCA_045534355.1 Acutalibacteraceae bacterium | reverse complement strand
AAAAAAAATATCAAGACTTATACAAAATAAAAATTTTGTATAAGTCGGGGTATGGGTAATATAAGAAAAAGGCACTTTTTATTGAAAAAAGCGTGTTTTAAGGCTTTTGAGCAACAGAACGCCTATTTACCTGGGTTTGCTGACAGATAGCATGTTTTAGCCCAATTGTGCCTATATAGCTTATTACGTATTCAATTGAAATGGTTAAAACATTTTATTTTTTTATTATGTAATTATTTTTCTTTGTATTTTTTCATACAAATTAATATTGCTGTTGCAACAATTGCCATTGTTACTGTGTAGCCTAACTTTGCGACTGCGTTTTTCTCAGGTTTGTTCATTTTTAAAAATCCTTTCATCCACTCAGTTTTTTTGAAATGATACATTACTCATTCAGAAAATTTCCATTCGATGAAATTTATCTGTTTTTTGCCTAAAAAACCCAAAATATCATCGAATCAGTTTTTTCAGATGATACTTTACTCATTTAAGAAATTTCTATTCGATGTGTTATATTGAAATAATTCCACCAAAATCTGTTAACGGTCGGTTTTTGCTGAAAATAGCTGTACAATTGTATTTACTAAGAAAATCAATAATCTGCCGGTATTGTGGGTGTCTGCTTAAATCCCCACTGAAATAAATTTCATTACTTGATATTTTAGCAGATGCTCCACCAATAAATCCGTAGTGCTTGTCAGAAAGCTTCACAAATCCGGGCGTAAGCTTTAAAACATCTGTTTGACAATTATTTAACAAAGTAGTGATACCAGGATCCTCTGTAATAATCGCATTTTCATTAACAATACAGATATTGCACTTGGTGTAGCCCTGGTTGGTGTTTATGAGCTCATAATTGTTATAAGCTGTTTGCAATATGTCATTGTGGATATACGCTTCGTTACATATTATTTTGTTGCCCACAATTGCAGCATTTAGCCTTACGTCCTTTGGGTAAGGTGAAGCAATACCATTTACAGGAAATACGCTGTAACCTGTTAATAACGGCTCTATCTCCCCTGCTATGGTGCTGTCTATAAGTATTTCTTTATCACTTAACCTAAAGGATAATATATCGGCGTGGTTGCAAATTTCCTTATCTAATAAGGGGTTTTGGGGTAACGGTATAACGTCTATACCAAGCTCTTTAAGCTCTTCAATTTCGTCTGTATATTTTGCACCTATAAGGCAACGAGGTATTCTTTTAGCTTGATTATTCATCACTCTACAGCTGCCTCGAAGGCTTCTCTGATGTTTCTTACACCAATAATTTCTATATCCTTAAAATCCTCACGATTAAGACCTTTAAGGTTCTGCCTTGGCACAATGCAACGCTTAAAGCCAAGACGAGAGCACTCACGAATTCTTTGAGCACAATTGTTCACTGTGCGTATTTCACCGGCAAGTCCTATTTCACCAAAAACAATAGTTTCGCTGTTAATAATGGCATCCTTAAGGCTTGAAACAATTGCTAATGCAACAGCCAAATCGCAGGCAGGCTCGTCTGCTCTTAAGCCACCTATAATATTTACGTAGCAGTCCATATTTCCCAGGAAATAACCTGCCCTCTTTTCGAGTATGGCAATAAGCATGGCCATTCTGCCGTAATCAAAGCCTGTAGCCATTCTTCTTGGATTACCAAAGCCCGATGAGGTGGCAAGACCCTGTATTTCTGCAAGAATAGGTCGTGTGCCCTCTATAAGGCAGGTTACACACGTACCCGAAACGTTTAACGGTCTGCCACTAATCATAGCCAAGGAAGGGCTTTCTATTTCAGCAAGACCCTTGTTTGTCATTTCAAAAACGCCTATTTCATTAGTTGAGCCGAATCTGTTTTTTACTGCACGGAGTATTCTGTAAGTAAGGTTCTTTTCACCCTCGAAATATAAAACGGTATCAACTATATGCTCCAAAACCTTTGGTCCTGCAATGTTACCATCCTTATTAACGTGACCAACAAGGATAATAGAAACGTCGTTCTGTTTTGCTGTGCGCATAAAGAGATTAGTACATTCTCTGACCTGAGTAACGCTACCCGAGGTGGAGCTTATATCGTTTATGTTCATTGTTTGCACAGAGTCAACAATAACAATATCAGGTTTTTCGGTTCTTATGTATTCGCAAACGATTTCTGCATCTGTTTCGCACATTATGGCAAGGCTTTCGCTTGTAACACCAAGGCGCTTTGCTCTCATTTTTATCTGGTAGGCAGATTCCTCACCCGATACGTAAAGAATTGAAAACCCACGTGCAATCTTTTCGCAAATCTGCAGTAAAAGAGTAGATTTACCAATACCAGGGTCACCACAAAGGAGCACAAGTGAGCCCTTTACAAGACCACCACCAAGCACTCTGTTTAGCTCCTTGATGCCTGTATCGTAGCGTAGCTCTACGCTTGAATCAATCTTGGATAACGGCAAAGCAAGTGATACGCCACGAGAAAGCTTACTTCTGGCATATCTAGCAGATCCGGTTCTAATATTTGTATAGTTTAATGAATCCCATTCGCCACAGCC